>DUVE01000026.1 GCA_012841205.1 Mollicutes bacterium | reverse complement strand
TAGGTATTATTTTAATTGTTTTAGTAGATACATTATCACCTGGTGTTGGGCACGTCCAATCTGCTGTATAACCATTTGCTACACCTCCTGTTGCTGTTGGCTCAAACTTAGCTACCCATATTCCTGTTAATTCAGTATCACCAAAAGTAAATGCCGGATGGTTGGTCCATTTGTTATTTGATGAATTAGAAGTACTTCCTAAATCAAGTGTTATTTCATTATTCCAGTTGTCATCTACACCTTTTGAAAATTGAACTTCTATGTTTCCTGTTGTGTTTTTATGGTGATTTGATGTTATATTATATATATATCTTGGTATCCATACCCACATTGAACCATCAGCCGTCTTAGCATTTGCCCACTTTTTTTCTGTTGTATCGTAATTGAACCATGAAGTATCATTTTCGGTAGTATTTACCCATTTTGTTCCATCCCATTTAATCGGTGTCATACCTTCAGCTAATTCAGGTTTATTTGCACCGCTTACTACATTGATAATCCTATCTCTACTTGTTTTATTTCCACTTATATCACTTACTACATATGTTATTTTATAAGTTCCTGCCGTATTTATATTTAAATTAGTTGTTTTTATTATTCTATTTGTTATATTACCATCAACATTATCCATTGCTGTTGCTCCTGGATCCATAAAAGAAGCACCAAGATTTATGACCATCGGATTATCACCCAATAATGTTATTACAGGTTTTTCATTATCAACACTAACTATATCCTTTATTATATAAGGATTATCAAACGTTCCATTTCCTTGTGCTATATATACATTACTTTTTAAATTTATAACAGGTCTTATGTGTGCTGTATTATTTGCATCTATCGTAGGCCCTAAAGCTCCTGTTGAATTGACTGTCCATACCTTTGTTGAATTATTATCAGGTGTAATAGTCCAATAATTATAGACATTTTTATATAAATAATTATCTTTTTTGCAGCTTGTTCCATTATCACCTGTTGTTTTATATGATGTTGTACAATTGCTATCTAAACTTGCATATAAATAATCGCCTGCATTTAACAAACCTATTGTTGTTGAACCTGTTTTAGTACCACATTCATTACTTAAGAAAGTAGCGGTACTAACTCCACTACCACTATAAGCTGTTTTACCAATACACCATGCAAAAGACTCTACTTTTGCCCTATTATTTTCGGTAATATTGGAATTATACCAATTTTGCAATCTTGTTTTTATTCCAACAGCGCTATTATAAGAATTAGCATTTGAATCATCAAAAGTATTATTTCCTATATTTCCATCTTGCTCTGTTCCTGTTTTATTTTTCTTACCTTCATATATTATTTTGATAGTATTATCATTATTTATTTTAACTATTCTCCATAATTCCCCATTAAATGCAATCCAATTATTTGGATTGCCTCCTCTATAATAATAGGTGTTTGTTGATGAATTAAAATGTAACCCTTCTGTATTTCCAGATACAACATTTTTAGAGTCTGTTATTTTATCAACTAAAAAAATTGGTGCATAACATTCCCTATCTTCATAACATATTGATAATGTTTTATCAGTTTCACGAACAATAAATATTTTTTTATCTAAATCAATATCCTCATCAGTTCTTGGATCTGTTACAGGTAATTTTAATAAATTCTCGTCTTTTAAATCTTCTAAAGTCAAACTATAATAATTATAAGTATCAAGGTGAGCCTCTATTTCATCACGATGTCTAGACACATATAATCTAGCATTATTTTCAAAACTATCAATTAAAACCTCATATGAATTTTCTTTAGCATTCCTTACCATTTTAAAAACACTAGGAACAACAAGTGCTGATAATATGACTAATATTACAATAACTGCTAATAATTCAACTAAAGTAAAACCTTTTTTATTCAAATTAATCACCTATTTTCATAAATTAATGATACCTTTTATACATTGAAAAGTCAAGAAAAAAGAACCTATTAATAGGTTCTAACAGGTACAATTAATTGTATTAAACTATTATCTTCTACATCCTTTATAACAAATTGTTTCGTTTCATTTGTAAGTAGTAAGTTGATTTTTTTACCATCAAAACTTTTTAATGCCTCCATCATAAATTTAGCATTAAACGAAATTTTTAAATTGTTATTGTTATTCTTTTCTACAATTATTCTTTCTTCAACTTTTCCTACTTGAAGTGTATCACATGTAGTTATTAATTCATTATCTGTTATTTCCATTTGAATTATATTTTTATCTGTATCACTTAATAATGATGTTCTATCAATTATATTATATAAATTATTTAAATCAGTTGTTACTTCTAAAGTATAATCAGTTGGAATCAAAGTATTTATATTTGGAAAAGTTCCATTTAATAATCTTGATTGAAATAAAACATTATCGAATTTAAAAATTATTTTATTATTAAAAATATGTAATTCTATTTTATTTTCTTCTTCTAATAATTTTGATAACTCCATTAAACTACTTTTTGGAATTACAATATCTATATTATCTTCAATTTTACTATCTACTTTTAATTTTTTAATTGCCAAGCGATAAGAGTCGGTTGCTACAGCTTCTAATGTATCTTCACTAAATTTTATATTAATACCAGTCAAAATAGGTCTAGATTCTTGAGTAGATGCTGCAAAAGATGTTTGATTAATTATATCAATTAAATTTTTTTGATCTATAACAATAGGTTTTTTTACAAGATCTAAATTATAGTCAGGAAATTCAGAGGCTTCAATACCATTTAAATTATATTCAGAAGATGGAGTCGTTATCAATATCTTTAATCCATCAGTTTCAATATTAATAATCTCGTGAGGAATTTTTCTTACTATATCTAAAATATATCTACCAGGTATTACAATACTTCCTTCTTCTCTTATTTCACTTATATTTTCTTTTTCAATAAATGTTTTTATTACAATACTTTCATCACTTGCTTCTAAATATAGGCCAGTTTTCTCTAATGTAAATTTGATACCTGCTAACACAGGAATAACATTTTTAGTAGAAACAGCTTTAGCAACAAAATTTAAGTTAGTTAACAAAACATCCTTTTTAATTTTTAAATTCATTTTAAATCCTCCATTTTATTATTATTATTTTTTATAAATTATTATTATTTTTATTGTCAATAATGTTGATAAGTTATAAAAGTGTTATATTTACGTACTTTTTTGATTAACTTTTTAGTTTATAAGTTGTCATTTCAATTGTTTAATTAAATTGTCAATAACATTTTTTATTTCTTTATTACATTTAATATCTTGTTCAATTTTATTACAAGCATATATTACAGTTGAATGATTTTTACCACCAAATTCCATTCCTATTTTAATGAATGATTCATCAGTTAATTCTCTTGATAAATACATGGCTACTTGTCTTGGATATGCTATATCATAAGTTCTTTTATTAGCTTTTAAATCATCAACTCTAACTTTATAGTATTCTGCTACTACTTTTTGAATCCGATGTATATCATTTTTAATAGACAAGGATTTATTTAAATAATCTTTAAGTGCTTCAATAGCTACATCTAAATTTATCTCAGGTACATTAAACATTGTAGCATAAGCATATATTCTTGTTAATGCTCCTTCTAATTGTCTCACATCAGCTTGAAAATTGTTAGCAACGTACTCTAAAACATCATTTGTTATTGTTTTACTTAAATCCTTGTTGATCATTTTCTTCTTGAGTATGTTAATTCTAAGTTCATAATCAGGTGGATAAATATTTACTTTTAATCCCCAATTAAATCTTGTCACTAATCTTTCTTCTAATAATTTTAAATCATCTGGTGATCTATCTGATGATATAACAATTTGTTTATTACCATCATATAAATCATTAAAAGTATGGAAAAATTCTTTTTGTGATGCTGGAGCTCCACTTAACATTTGAATATCATCAATGATAAGCACATCTATATTTCTGTATTTATCTTTGAAATATTCGATATAATCATGATTAGTCCCATTACTATCTTTCTTAGTTAAATTAAGAAAGTCAGATACAAATTTTTCACTAGTAACATATAAAACTTTTTTGCTTGTATTTTTTACAATATAATTCCCAACAGCATGCATTAAGTGTGTTTTTCCAAGACCACTATTTCCATAAATAAATAAAGGATTATAAGCTTTACCAGGATTTTCAGCTACAGAAACACCAGCAGCATGAGCAAAGAAGTTACTTTCTCCAACTATAAAACTCTCAAAAGTATATTTAGGATTTAAGTTAGCTTGAACTGGATTATTAAAAGGCACACCAATATTATCATCATTAGAAGGTTGTTTCTTTTTCAGATTTATTTCTTCTTCTAATATAAATTGAAATTCAAAATTTGTACCTGTAACTTCATTAAAGGTTTCAATAATTAAATCAATATAATTATCACTTAAATGCTTCTTGTGAATATGCATTGGTACAACAACTTTTGCTACTCCATCATTTAATTCATATAATTTTGTGCCTTTAAACCAAGTATCATAAGGAAGAGATGTAAGTTTAGAACGAATTAAGTTTAAAAAATTTAGCCAAATGGTATCTTTATCCAAATTATCACATCCTTGCTATATGTCTAATACCATTTTAACTTATTTTGTAAGGTTTTGAACAAAAATGTGCAAAAATGTGCTAAAAAACTAACTTATTAACATACTTATCAACACAAAAATACTTATATTACAATAAAAAAACAAGTTATCAACAAAATAATGTTGATAATAACTTTCATAACACCAGTAAACATTGTTTAAACTGTTAATAACCATTATTTTTTATAAAAATCAATAAAAAAACAAAACCTTATCAACAATAATAGTATATAAGATTATTTCATATCACTTATATTAACAATAGTAAAATAATAATTTTAAAATTTTTAATAATGAAAAAAAGTATCACATTGATTGACAACAAAGGCTTGTTTAATTATAATGTTAATGAATGTGAGGTGCACGAATATGAAAAGACCTTTTCAACCAAATAAAAGAAAAGCTAAAAAGAAACATGGTTTTTTTGCTAGAAAAGAAGGTAAAGGAAACATCTTAAAGAAAAGAAGAGTAAAAGGACGTAAAAGATTATCTAAATAAATCCACATGATGTGGCTTTTTTAATATGGGGTGATCAAATGAAAAAAATCAATATCATAAGCAAAGCAAAAGAATTTGAGAATATTATAAAACATCGACGTTATTATAGTAATCGTTATTTTGTTATATATATAATGAAAAAAAGAGAAAAGTATTTTCGCTTTGGTATATCCATCCCTAAAAAGATAGGTAATAGTGTTACTCGAAATAAATTAAAAAGGCAAATAAAAAATATAATTGATAATAATAAATGTTTTAATAAGAACTTAGATTATGTTATAATAGCTAGGAAAGAAATATTAAATTTAAAATATATCAATATATCAGACAATTTAAATTTTTTGTTAGCAAAAATCGATGGAGAGTGGACGAATGAAAATAAATAAGAAAATATTACTACTAGTCTTGATATTATTTACGATTACAGGTTGTACAACATATATAAAAGATGAAAATAACAAAAGTGTTAAATACGAAGTTACAGGACAAAATTTACCTGCAAACATCTTATGTAAGCCAACCGATAATGAAGTAATTGAAATATATAAAAAGCATGATGTAGATATTAAAAATCTACCAGAATGTAGTGATTTTAAAGTTAACGATGGTGGTTATGAAGGATTATGGAATAGTATATTTGTTAAACCTCTTGCTTGGTTAATTTTAAAATTAGGATTGCTAGTAAAAAATTATGGTTTTTCGATTATGATTATAGGTTTCTTAATAAGAGCGTTGATGTATCCAGTTACTAAAAATACGGCAATGCAATCAGAGAAACTAGCACTTGCTAAACCAGAAATGGATAGGATAGAAAAGAAATATAAAGATAAAACCAGTCAAGAAGACATGATGAAGAAAAGTCAAGAAATGATGTTGGTTTATCAAAAATATAAGATTAATCCCCTATCAAGTTGTTTATTTGCTTTTTTACAATTTCCAATATTCTTTGCTTTCTTAGAAGCAATAAACAGAGTTCCTGCAATATTTGAAGGTAATCTATTATTTTTCCAACTAGGTACAACTCCTTTAACAGCTATTATAAATAAAGGCCAATTTCAATATTTAATAATTGTAGCATTACTTGCAGTTGTTACAAAATATTCATTCAAATTAAATAAAACAGCCTCTATAAATACCGATGCTAAAAATCAAATGGATTTTATGAACAAATTTTTAATTTTCTTTATTCCAGCAGCATCGTTAACAATGTCAACTGCCATTTCGTTATATTGGATAACATCAAGTTCTTTCACAATATTACAAAACATTATTGTTAAAAGGAGGAATGCAAATGGAAAGATATAACTATGAGGGAAAAAATATTGATGAAGTAAAGATGAAGGCTTTAGAATCCCTAAATAAAACAGAGGATGAAGTTTTTATCAATGTATTAGAAGATGAAGGTGGACTTTTTAAAAGTAAAAGAGTTAAAATTGAAGTTGTTGTTAAAGAAGAAATATTAAATTATTTAAAAGATATATTAGGTGATATTGTAGATAAAATGGGTATCAAAGCTAATATAGAAACAAAAATAAGAGACAACAACTTTAAACTTACTCTATTTTCCGATAATAATGCTATTTTAATTGGTAAAGGTGGAAGGACAATAGAGAGTTTACAATTAATTTTAAGACATGTTATATCTAATAAAATGAGAATTCCTATTACCATTTCACTTGATGTTGAAGATTACAGGGCAAAACAAATTAGAAGAATAGAGTTTTTAGCTAGAAAGACAGCAAAGGAAGTATTATCAACATGTATCGAAGTAAAATTAGATAGTATGAATTCTTATGAAAGAAGAGTTGTACATGAGGAAGTATCAAAAATAGAAGGTGTTCATACAATTAGTGAAGGTGAAGAACCAAATCGCTATGTTGTTATAAAACCAAATTAAAAAGGACGAGTTTTCGTCTTTTTCTATATATTTATAAATATATATGTTAAAATTAAATTAGAAGGTGATAATATGAAAATAGGAATAACAGCAGATCACAGAGGATATAATTTAAAAGAAAAACTTATAAAATATCTAGAGAAAAAAGGGCATGAGACAATAGACTATGGAACAAATTCTACTGAATCAGTAGACTATCCTGACTTTGCTTTTAAATTAGGTGAAGAGTATATAAATAAGTCTTTTGATTATGGTATAGCTATATGTGGTAATGGCATAGGTATATCAATAGCATGTAATAAAGTAAAAGGAATAAGATGTGCAAAGGTAGACAATGACAAGGAAGCAAGAAGTGCAAGAGAACATAATGATGCTAATATAATTGCAATAGGGACAGATAAAAATATTTTCGAGGTAAAAGACATTGTTGATGCTTTTTTAAGTTTCCCTTTTTCAGGGGAAGAGAGGCACATTAGAAGAATTAAAAAAATAGAGGAGTATGAAAAAAAATAATGAATATAAAGGAAATTTTGTATTTGTTGATAGTTCCTTTTTCAATTTGGGTTGTCTCTGCTCTTAAAATAGAACATTTTTTCAAAAAAAATCACACAATGCAAATAATAGTATTTTATTTATTTTTATCATTAGGAATTTCTTATTTGGTAGTGAATTTTATATATGATTTTTATGAAGTATCAAGAATAATAAAATAAAGGTGATGCTTATGAAACAAATATTTTATATTTCACTCCTTCTTATATTAATTCCTTTTTTTGTTGTTTTAATATCTATTAAACCGGTAAAAAAAGATTTAATTGATGAGGCTCCAACGGAGAAAAAAATATTTGTAAGAGTAAAAAGAGAAAAAAATGAAAACATAGAACAAATAGAATTAGAAGATTACATAGTTGGTGTTTTAGCAGGTGAAATGCCAGTATCGTTTCACATTGAGGCACTTAAAGCTCAAGCAGTAGCTTCTAGAAGTTATGTATTAAAAAGAATGGAATACAACAAGGATAATAATTATGATGTAGTTGATAGTGTAAATAACCAAGTATATTTAGATAATGATTACTTAAAACAAAGATGGGGATCCAAATACGAAGAAAATATATCAAAATTAAAAAAAGCAGTATCTGAAACAAAGTCACAATATGTAGAATATGAAGGTGAAATTGCAGATGCTCTTTTTTTCTCTACAAGTAATGGATTTACTGAAAATAGTGAAGATATATTCAACAATAAGATACCTTATTTAAGAAGTGTTGAATCAGTATGGGATGAAGAAACATCACCGGTATTTAAAGATCAGAAGCAATATAAGACTACAGATTTTTTTAACTTATTAGATATTGAACAATCAGATAATTTAGAAATTAAAGTTGTTAAAAATTCAGAATCGGGTAGAATATTAAAAATTTTAATAAATGGAGTAGAAATGAAGGGTAGTGAGGTAAGAACTAAATTGGCTTTAAGGTCAACAGATTTTGAAATAGAAGAAAATGATGGAAAAATAGTAATTAAAACTAGTGGATATGGACATGGTGTTGGAATGAGTCAATATGGTGCTTTAGGAATGGCAAAGGAAGGATATAAATACGATGAAATATTAAAACATTATTACCAAGGTACAGCAATTAATTCTTATAAGCAAAAATAAATAATTTTCTTTGTATATTATTTTCATTATTAGCCAAACTTTTAATGAGGTGAAGATATATGAACAGAAGAAAATTAAAACCATTTGTTATTCCTACGCTTTATAGTATTGCTTTTTTAGCTTTGGTAGTAAGCCTTTTTTTCTTGCGAGAGGCTTTAAATACTCCAGTTTTTGAAGAGGGAGAAGATTTTGAATATGTTAACGAGACAATTTTTGATGATGAAAAACCAGTTGTCGGTACTACAAAAAATATTATAAGGCCTTACAAAGATAGTGAAATTAAAATATTAAAATATTTTTATGATAAAGATGCAGAAGTGGATAAACAAAAAGAGTCTATTATATTTCATGAAAATATCTACCTGCCAAACTCAGGAGTTGATTATGGCGGTAAAGAAAATTTTGAAGTTATATCTATATTAGATGGAACTGTAATAACAGTTAAGGAAGATGATTTATTAGGTAAAACAATAGAAATTAGGCATAGTAATGAAATGATTAGTGTTTATCAAAGTTTATCAGAAGTAACAGTGAAAAAAGACGACGTTGTGACACAAGGTCAAATAATAGGAAAAAGTGGAACATGTAACATATCATCAGAACTAAAAGATCATCTCCATTTTGAAATAATACTTAATGGAACGGTAATTGACCCGGAAAAGGTATATGATAAAACTATGAAAGAATTATAAGGCAGTGATGCCTTTTTTTATGAATAAAAAAACAATAGATTTATATACTTTAACAAGAGGGGTGAGGCGTTGAAAAGAAGTATAATAAAAAGAGTATTGGGTGAGGCTTTTCACATTATAAATACAGAAGATACCATTAGGGAAATAGCAAAGATATATAAAGTGAGCAAAAGTACTGTTCATAAAGATCTAAATGAAAGATTATATAGTATAGATTTAAAATTACACGCTCAAGTATCTGATATCTTAAAAAAACATATAGACGAAAGACATATAAGGGGCGGAGAGTCAACAAGGCAAAAATATCTTAAACTCAACAATTTATAATAGTTATCTTAAAAAAATATGATAGAATATATATAAGAGAATCAAAGTTATGTTTATAGGAGGAATGGTAGCATGTTTAATAAGGATATAGGAATAGATTTAGGAACAGCAAATGTATTAGTTTACGTAAAAGGACAAGGTATAGTATTAAATGAACCAAGTGTGGTGGCAATAGATTCTGAAACAAAGAAACCATTAACTGTAGGATCAGAAGCTCACGAAATGCTAGGTAGAACTCCTGGAAAGGTAAAAGCAATAAAACCAATGAAGGAAGGTGTAATAGCTGATTTTGAAATAACAGAAATAATGCTTAATTATTTTATTAAAAAAATAAAGGCTAAAAAGTTTTTAGTAAGACCGCGTATCCTTATATGTTGTCCAGCAAACATAACGCAAGTTGAAAAAAATGCTATTAAAGAAGCAGCAGAAAGAACAGGTGCAAAAAGAGTATATTTAGAAGAAGAACCTAAGGTAGCAGCAGTTGGAACAGGACTCGATATATCAAAACCTAGTGGAAGCATGGTTATAGATATAGGTGGTGGAACAACAGATATTGCAGTATTATCTCTTGGAGGCATAGTTAATAGTGCATCTATAAGAATAGCAGGAAATACTTTTGATAATGAGATAACCAAATACATAAAAGATAAGTATAAATTATTAATAGGAGAGAGAACCGCAGAGGAAATAAAAATAAGAATTGGAACAGTGTCTAAAGGTAGTAAAAAAGAAAAGATGGATGTTAGAGGCAGGGATCTAGTTACAGGCCTTCCACATAGTATTACTATATCTTCAGATGAAATAGAAGAAGCATTAAGAAAAAGTGTATACGAAATAATTAAGGTAACAAAAACAGTATTAGAACAAACTCCACCTGAATTATCAGCGGATATAATAGATAAGGGAATTGTTATAACTGGTGGTGGTGCTTTAATAGATGGATTTGATAAATTATTAACACAAGAATTAAAAGTACCTGTATTCATAGCAGAAAGTCCCTTAACATGTGTAGTAGAAGGAACAGGAATTATGTTAGATAATCTTTATCTATTAGATAATTATTTATAATTTAAAGAGGAATACCCTCTTTTTTTGATAAAAAATGTAACCTTATGATATAATTTGTCTAGTAGGTGGATATGTTATGAAATATGATTTAAAACAAGTTCTTATAATTATTGTAACTACATTTATTTTCACTGTATTGCTTGTTCCAATAATTAAAAAAATATCATTGCATATTGGTGCAGTTGATAAACCAAATGAAAGGCGGGTAAATAAAGTAAACATGCCTAATTTAGGCGGTCTAGCTATATTTTCAGGTTTTATTCTAGGCTATATGTTTTTTTGTGAACAAACAGTAATTATGAACGCTATTTTGATTGGTAGTTTCATTTTAATTATTACAGGTATTATAGATAGCATTAATTCCATTAAGGCAAGATATCAATTAATTGCGCAGATAGCAGCAGCCTTTGTTGTTGTTTTTTATGGTGGTCTTTTATTAAGTGAAATTGATGCTTTTGGGTTACATCTTAATTTCGGTATTTTTGCTTATCCAATAACAATAATTTTTATAGTGGGAATGATCAATGTGATAAATCTTATAGATGGTCTTGATGGTTTAGCAGCAGGCATTTCATCAATTTATTTTGTAACGATTGGTGTAATTGCTTTCATTATGAACAAAACAGGAGGCCTTGATATAGTTCTATCTTTTATTATGTTAGGTTCATCCCTAGGTTTTCTTGTTCATAATTTCCATCCAGCAAAAATTTTTATGGGACAATCAGGATCGATGTTTTTAGGTTTTATAATTTCAATTATTGCCTTATTAGGTTTTAAGAATGTAACACTCACTTCATTTTTAGTTCCAATATTAATAATGGCAGTACCTATTCTAGATACTTTTTTTGCTATTTTAAGAAGATTAATAAATAAACAATCAATAGCTAAACCTGATAAACAGCATTTACACCATCAATTATTAAAAATGAACTTTTCCCACCGAACCACAGTCCTTATAATTTATTATATAGATGCACTTTTTGCTTTTGCTTCAATTGTCTATGTATTAAAGGACGCTAAATTAGGTATATTTCTTTATATAACGCTATTTATAATCGTGATGTGGTTTGTAATAACAACAAATATCGTAGTAAATAAAAAAAGATTAAAAAAGAAGAAACTCAAAAAATAAAATACATATTTCTGTTTATTATGCAATTTTAAGATATGATGTTATAATATAAACAACTTGTTAATAGTAAAGGGGTATTAGTATGCTTCAATTTATAATATTTGATGACAACAAATTAATTAGAGAAAAAGTAAGTAAGGTTATAACAAAATTAATGCTACCAACAGATATTGAATATCAAACTAAAGAATTTTCTCAATATGATAAAAGCTTCTCGCAATTTATTGAAAAAAAGGGAGAGAAAAAGATCTATATTTTAGATATAGAAGTTAATTCATTTTCTGGTCTTGATGTTGCAAGAAAGATTCGTGAAAAAGACTGGGAAAGCATTATTATAATTCTAACGGCTCATTATGAACTAGCTTATGATGCTTTTAAAAATAGGCTTATGCTATTAGATTTTATTTCAAAATTTGATAATTACGAACAAAATTTATATGATGTTTTAAAACTAGCATTAAAAGCTTCTCATGTTAAAAAAAGATTTTCTTTCAAATTTAATAGAATGGCATACAAAGTCGATTATGATGATATTTTATATATTGTAAAAGATACTGGAAAGAGAAATACAGTTTTAAAAACATATTCAAAAGAGTACTTGTTATCACTAAGCTTAAGTGAAATAATGACAATGTTACCTGACAATTTTATTCAAACTCATAGAGCATGCATAATAAATAAGGATAATGTCAAGACAATAGATTTTAAGGAAAATGTAATAACATTCGTGAATAATGAAAAAATAACAATGTTATCAAAAACATATAAGAAAGAAGTGAAAAAATATGTCTTTAGTTGATCTACTTTTCCCATCCATTGTTTTTAACAGTTTTCAACTAAATTTATCTTCAACCATAATAGGTGAAAAAATCAATCTAAAAAAAACACAACATATATTAATAATTATTTTATTAATAATAGCTATATCTTTTTCAACTTTCGTATTTGATAATGTTGTAAGAGGGGTTTTTAATTTTTTTTGTTTGCTTGTTTGCTATTACTTCATATATAATAAGACAATAAATAAGGCTTTTATTCTTGCTTTTGCTGTCGTCTTTTTATTTTTTATATCAGAAATGTTATTTTCATTATTATTATATATTGCCTCTCAAATATGGAACTTAAATATTGATATTCAAACAAACTTATCTCTTTTAATTACTTCAAATATTTGTATTGGTTTACTTACTAATATAATTTACAGAATAAAAACAATAAAACAAATACTTAATAATTTGATAGAAAATTGTGAAGGAACCAAATACACAAAAATTATTTTAATAATACTAATGATTATTTTTATTTTAGTAAACAAAAACTTTATACTATTTGGTTTTAAATTAGAATATATCCTAAATCTATTTTTGGTTGTTTTATTTTGTGTTATAGCCTATCTACTTATAAAAGAAAAAAATTTGAATATATCAATGTATAAAAAGTATGAATATTTGTTTAATTATTTAGAAATATATGAAAAAGAAATAAATAAGAACAGAATGATAATTCATGATTTTAATAATCAATTAATATCTATTAAAGGTTTTAATAATAAAAAAAATAAAGATTTAGATCAATATTTAGATACAATAATAAAGGATAACAAAAAAGATGAAAGTAAAATAATCAATGATATAGAAAAACTTCCAAAGGGTGGTTTAAAAGGACTCATATATTATAAACTAGGGTATCTAAAAGATGAAGGATTAGAAGTTATAACTAATATAAGTTCAACTGTTAAAAAGAATTCCCTAGCAAATCTAGATGCTAATTTATATAAGGATATTATAAAAATACTAGGGGTATTTTTAGATAATGCAATAGAAGCAGCAATAGAATCAAAAGAAAAACAAATTGTCTTAGAAATATTTTGTACAAAAAAAGAATTTAATTTCATATTATCCAATACCTTTAGTGGTAAAATTGACATTAAAAAAATAAGTGATATAAAATATACGACTAAAGGTAAGAATAGAGGATATGGTCTTGCTTTGGTTAAAAAAATAGTATCTAACAATTCTAAATTAACAGTTGAAAAAGAAATAATCAATAATTACTATGTCACAAAATTAAAAATAAATTTAAAATAAAAACACTTCTATTTGAAGTGTTTTTTATATTATCTTTCGATAATACTTCTAGGTGCATCTGGTTCATCGAACCAAAAGAGCATACATCCGACATAAGCAGCATTAGAAGCAAGTAATCCAATTAATGCAACAACACGACTTATTATCTTAATACCTTTTTTATTCATTATAATCCTCCTCTCATAAATTTATTCCCTATTTCCCCTTTTATATTTTTTATAATTGTTATAGGGCAAATTTAACAATTTATATGAAATAGGCATTATTAACAAAATTTCAATTATCACAGAAAATAATAAACAATTTGATAGAAAATTATTTTTGGTAACGAGTGAAATAAAACAATAAACTATAGAAACAAAAAAAGAGAGTATTTTATATATTCTTCTTTTTTTCTTATGTATTAAGGGGCGTTTATGTGTGTCTGCAGGAGCATATAAAAGAAGAAGAATAATGCAAATTACGAAAAAAATTATTTTAATTGGTGTTTCTATGATCATAAAAGTCGATAAATAAGAAGCAAAAATGAAGACAAAACCAGATAATATCAAACATACGAAACTATTAGGTGCATGTAATCCAAATGCAAATAATCTAATACCACTAAAAATTATTGTTAAAAAAATAAATTCTTTTAATAAACCTAGAAAAAAGCAAACTATCATAAAAATGATTGCTTTTACAATAGTTAAATAAGTAGCCTCTAAACCATATTTTATTTTTTCAAGGTCTGTTTTGCTGTATGATGAACTATTATTTTCTATAAACATAACAAGCTTATTAACAACAATTGTCTTCATAAAATCACACCCTATTATAATAATTATTTTACCTTTTTAATTAGTGCAGTAGATTTTTCTTGTTTAAAAAGAATTATCCATTGCTTAAAATGGTTAAAAAATGTAGATATGAAGTCTTTGTTGGCGTTCTATGTCGAAATAAAGCCTTTTCGTGTTTTGTTTTGTTTCAGGAAGACATTATTTATTAAAATATTAATGTGAAGGTTGCCACAAAAAATGTAATAATTTGTCTTATGCCTTTTGTTGAAAAGCATATACGCGTGAGTTATATTATTAATGTAAGGAATTACTAGAAGGTGAGGTGCAAGAAGTGATTGGAAAAGTAAAATGGTTCAATAATGAAAAAGGATATGGATTTATTGATTATGTAGAGGGTGAAGATATCTTTGTTCATTATAGTAACATCAAGCAGGATGGCTTTAAAACTCTTAGTGAAGGTCAAGTGGTAAAGTTTGATTTAATTCACACAGATAAAGGACTGCAAGCAGTTAATGTAGAAGGCGTAAATGTAGCTACCGTAGTATAGGTAGTTTTTTATTACAATTTTTGCTATTTATATATTTTTTGATTCATGTTATAATTAATATATAGAATGGAGGTATAAATAAATGAAGTTTGAAATACGTGGTGATAAACTTTTAATTACAGAGGCAATTAAAAATTATGTGGAAGAAAAGTTAAGCAGATTAGATAAGTACCTTGAAAAGCCAGATGAAATAACAGCAAAAATAACACTTAAAGCAAGAGGGAACAAACAAAAAATAGAGGTTACTATACCAATAAATTCTTTAACATTAAGAAATGAAGAAGAACATAACGATTTATATGCTGCCATCGATATTGTTGTTGATAAGTTAGAAAGGCAAGTTATAAAAAGTAAGACCAAAATACAAAGTAAGGCTTTAAAGTTAAAAAATGTGGGCTTTAATTTTGAAAATGTTGAAGATGAAAAGGAAGAAACAAAAAAAATAGTTAGAAGAAAAAAACTAGATATGAAACCAATGAGTGAGGAAGAAGCTATTTTGCAGATGAACATGCTTAATCATGACTTTTTTATTTTCCAAGATTCAGAAACAGACTACATTAATGTTTTATATAAAAGGAAAGATGGTAACTACGGAATAATTGAAACCAAATAAACATAACAAAATCACACAAATCGTGTGATTTTTCTTTTAATTATGATACAATATAATGTGACTTGAAAGGATGATGAAAATGAGTTTTTTAAAAAATATTTTTAATCATGAATATAGAGAATTAAAAAAATTCAATGATATAGCTACTAAAGTTGATGAACTTGATAGTGATATGCAAAAATTAACTGATTATGAACTTAAAGCTAAAACAGATGAATTTAAAGAAAGATTATCAAACGGGGAAACGCTAGATGATATATTAGTAGAGGCTTTTGCTGTAGTAAGAGAAGCCGCATTCCGTACTATAAAAGAAAAACCTTATTTTGTTCAAATTGTAGGTGGGATTGCGATTCATTATGGAAACATTGCTGAGATGAAAACAGGTGAAGGAAAGACCTTAGCTTTAACCATGCCTGCTTACTTAAATTCATTAACAGGTGAAGGAGTACATGTTGTTACAGTAAATGAATACTTAGCAAGTTATCATGCAGAGTGGATGGGTAAAATATTTAATTTTCTAGGTCTTACAGTAAGTGTTAATTTAAGAGAATTAGATTTTGAAGAGAAAAAGCAAGCATATAATTGCGATATTATGTACACAACAAACAGTGAATTAGGTTTTGATTATTTAAGAGATAATATGGTTGTTAACGGAGAGCGAAGAGTTCAAAGAGGTCTTAATTTTGCAATAGTAGACGAAGTTGACTCAATTTTAATTGATGAGGCTCGTACACCATTAATTATATCGGGTGGATTTATGAAATCCTTAAACCTATATAAAGATGCTGATTCATATACCAAAACACTAAGGGAAAATGAAGATTATATTAAGGATGAAAAAACAAATTCTATTAGCTTAACTGATGAGGGGTCACTGAAAGCTGAGAAGTATTTTAAAGTTGATAATTTATATGACATTAAACATTCTGCTTTAGTACATCATATTAATCAATCACTTAAAGCAAACTACGGTATGAAAAAAGATGTGGATTATGTTGTGCAAGATGATGAAATTGTCATTGTAGATCAATTTACAGGACGTTTAATGAAGGGCCGTGCATTTAGTGAAGGCTTGCATCAAGCTATAGAGGCTAAAGAAGGAGTTACAATAAAAGAAGAAACACGTACTTTAGCTACTATTACTTTCCAAAATTTATTTAGGATGTATAAAAAATTGTCAGGTATGACTGGTACTGCAAAGACAGAAGAAGAAGAATTTAGAAATATATATAATATGTATGTTATACAGATACCTACTAATAAACCAGTTATAAGACAAGATTTAGCTGATTTAATATATACTAACAAAGCAGGTAAATATAATGCAATAGTTAAGGTAATTGAAGAGTCTTACAAAAGAGGGCAACCTGTTTTAGTTGGAACTATTGCAATTGAAACTAGTGAACTTATCAGTGATATGTTACGTAAGAAAAAAATTCCACATGAAGTATTAAATGCTAAAAATCATGCTAGAGAAGCAGAAATAATAGCTAATGCTGGTGTAGAAGGAGCAATTACTATTGCAACTAACATGGCAGGAAGAGGAACAGACATAAAGCTGGGGGAAGGAGTTAGAGAATTAGGTGGACTTTTCGTTATAGGAACGGAAAGACATGAATCAAGAAGAATCGATAATCAACTTAGAGGTCGTTCTGGCCGTCAAGGGGACCCTGGTATGTCTCAATTCTTTGTGTCATTAGAAGATGATATAATGGTTCGTTTTGGATCTGATAGAATTAAGGGTGCTATGCAAACGTTAGGTTTTGGCGGAGATCAAGCAATCAGGAGTAAAATGTTCACCAATGCTATGGAAACAGCTCAAAAAAGAGTTGAAGGTTACAACTTTGATGTTAGAAAACAACTATTGCAATATGATGATGTCATGAACAAACAAAGGGAAATAATATATGAAAAAAGAAATAGTATTCTTGATGAGGAATCAATTCATGATTATATATTGAAATGTATTAGAGATTATATAGAAAGATTAGTAAGAAGTCATTTAATTATTGAAACTGAATTAACTATTAATGATAAATCAGAAATAATAGAAGCAGTTAATGAGAATTTGTTAAAAAGCAACGATATGTCAGTTGAGGAAATAAGAAAAGATGACGAAAATACTTTAATAGAAAAAATCTATGAAAGAGTTTTGGCTGATTATAATCAAAAGATTAAAGAATTACCAAATGATATAATAAATGATTTTGAAAAAGCAATTCACTTGAATGTTATTGATAGACATTGGATGGAACATATTAATACGATGGAACACTTAAGGGAAGGTATTGGACTTCGAGGCTATGCTCAAGAAAATCCTCTTCAAGCTTATGTTTCAGAAGGATTTGAATTGTTTGAAGAAATGTTAGCTAAAATAGATGAACAAACAACTATCTATATTTTAAAAGCAGAGATCAAACAAAATTTAGAGGCAAAAGAAGTTGCAAAAATAGGTACAAATGAAGACAAAAGCAAAACTATTAAAAAACAACCAAAGAGGTCAACTAAAGTGGGTAGGAACGAACCTTGTCCATGTGGCTCAGGAAAGAAATATAAACAGTGTTGTGGTAAATAACCTCACAAAGCCCCATAAAATAAGGGCTCGTGAGGTTTTTCCTTTTTTCAAAAGTTGTACTTTTTACTCAAAAAGTTCTTCTACATACGTTTTACATACGATTTTTTCAGTGATTTTGAGCATAATCTTGACAATTTAATTATAAAAAACATGATATAATTAAATAGACAGATAAATAGTAATTTGTTAAACTCTCAGGTTCTGTCCTGTTAAATTTAAAAAAATAATATAAAATTGTTTTTGAAAAGAGGGATGATTATGGATCAAGAAAAAATAGGAAAATTTATTTCTGAATTAAGAAAAGAAAAAAACTTAACACAAGAACAACTTGCAGAAAAAATGGGAGTTACAGATAAGTCAATTAGTCGTTGGGAAAATGGAAAAACAATGCCAGATTTATCAATGATAACTATTTTAGCAGAAGAACTTAATGTAGAAGTATCAGAATTATTAAATGGTAGAAGAATGACTAAAGAAGAATTAGAAAAGTTAAGAGATACAATAAACAATGTTATTGAATATTCTAACAGAGAAAAGAAAGACAAGACTACAAAATTAAACAATTATTTTAGAGCAGGTTTGCTTTGCATTTTAATTGTGATTTTGGATAATCAATTTAGTTTATTATCATATATTTTTAAAGATAATATACCAGATTTTATAGATGGTGCTTTATGTGGCTTAGGATTATTATTTGAATTTATAGGTTTTTATAATAATAATCATGATATGACTTTTAAACAAAAAAAATTAAGTTTGATTAAAAAGAATAAGTAATACAAATTACAAGTATACTTTAAGATGTAAATAATTTAATATTTATATCTTATTTTTTTATGTTAAATTATTTACCAAGAGTTTAAGTGAGAACGGCAAATTACAGAGGTCATAGAATCTAACAAATT
>DUVE01000025.1 GCA_012841205.1 Mollicutes bacterium | reverse complement strand
CAGTTACTTTCATTTCCCTTAGTCCGCATTCGATAAGTTCAACTTTAATTTGCTTACTTCCTGCATCAATACTATTTTCTACTAATTCTTTTATAACAGAAACGCATTTTTCAACAACTTCTCCAGCTGCTATTTTATTAGATAAAACTTCACTCATTACTTTAATCTTATTCATATAATCACATCCTAAAACTAAATTAATTATATCATAAATTTAATGCTTAAATTTATAAAAGGACATCTTGATAAGTAAAAAACACTTACTTTTTAGTATGTAATGTTATTTTTAAATAAAAAAATCCTCACAAAGTAAGGATTAATTTCATAATGGCGGAGCAGGAGGGATTTGAACCCTCGCACCAGTATTCCCGGTCTACACCCTTAGCAGGGGCGCCTCTTCAGCCTCTTGAGTACTGCTCCATCTGATTTGATACTTATATAATCATAAGTACGAATTAATTTTATCACATCTATTTAATAAAAAGCAAGTAAAAATAATTACTTGCTTAATATTAACATATTTTTTTAACATATGAATTAGAATTAGAAGTTTTTTCTGCAGCTTCTTTTAAGTCCATGTAGAAATTTTTAATTTCTGTTTCAATATATTCAGGATCAAGATTTAACTCTTCAGCTATAGCTTTTATTGCTTCACTTGATTCAGAATACTTACAATATAACATCATTATAAGTGATAAGATTGGTTTATCTTCACAAAAAGTTTCAATCCCATTACATATATCACAACTATCCATTAATTCCTTTTCCATTGTATAATTTTCCCCATTTTGAACAGTATCATACAAACCATCATAGTAATTTGTAATCCTTTCATTCGTTTTTTGATTTTTCTCAGTTTTTAACATAATTACACTCCTACAACTTAATTTTTTATTATTATATCACGAAATATAAGTAAATCAACTATAAAAGGAAAAATTTAGTATTTTTTGCTTTTTTATTATATAATCTAAGTGGTGATCACATGAAAGTAATAGAAAACAATATTAAAAATGAATTAATTGTTAAAAATTCAAAATTTATAACTCTTCTTTATAATATAAAAAATCAAGAAGATATAAATAATATTTTAATGGATGTTAAAAAAAATTATAAAAAAGCAACTCATTATTGCTATGCATATATTCTTGATGATATCAAATATGCAAATGATGATGGGGAACCATCAGGTACAGCTGGTCCACCTATTCTAAATGTTTTGGAAAAAAACAAACTTACAAATATTTTATGTATCGTTGTTAGATATTACGGGGGTATAAAACTTGGTGCTGGTGGTTTAATTAGAGCATATGGTAAATCAGTTAGAGAAGCTTTATTGCAAGCAACATTAAAAGATGTAATAGATGGATATGTTGTTACCTTTGAATTAGATTATGATTTAATAACTACAATAAATAGTCTTATAAATAATTATAAAGTTTTATCAAAAGTATTCGAAGAAAAAATTAAGTATTCGATTTTTCTAGACACATTAGATGATGAGGTATTGAGATCTCTTAATGAATTAAATATTAAATATGAGGTAGAAAAAAAATGCTTGTAAAAGCATTTTTTATTG
>DUVE01000024.1 GCA_012841205.1 Mollicutes bacterium | reverse complement strand
CAGTAGATACTAAAAGGTCTGCCGAAAACAATTATGATATTACTAAAATAAATGTTGATAATTTAAATAGTGAAATGGGTATAGATAATACCAATTATGAATCGGTAGAAGCAAACTTAATTGCAAACGAAATATATATTAAAATAATAGGTAAAAACAAGTGGGAAGGCCTTGGAGCTTATGGTACTAAAAATAATTTAACAATATCAAGTGTTGTTAATGATTCTTTTTCAACAGACGAATCATGTTTTTCTTTTGATGAAGATACAGGGGCAATAACTGGTTATGATTATGAAGATCCCTCTTGTCCATCTGATGTTATAATTCCATCATTCATAGAAAACAAAGTAGTTAAAAGTATTGGGGAATCTGCTTTTGCATTTAGTGATCTAACAAGTGTTATGATTCCTGATACTGTAACTCATATAGGTGAAGATGCTTTCTATTATAATGACTTAACAACTTTAGAACTTCCTAATTCTATTGTAAGTATTGGAGAAGGAGCTTTTAGTTCTAATTTATTACAGAGTATAGTTATTCCCTCAACTATTACGTCAATAAGCAAAAATGTTTTTTCTTATAATCAATTAACTAACGTAACTATTCCAAGTAATATAAATTACATAGGAGAAGGTGCATTTGAAGGTAATCAACTTACAGGAGTTGATATTCCGAACACTGTTACTTTTATTGGTGGTGGAGCTTTTACAGATAACTTGTTTCCTGAAGAAGACCCGTTTGTATATGGGAGAAATCCTGATGGTAGTATAGATTTTACAAACCTTGTGAGTTATGCTAGTACAGCAACAGAAGTAGTAATTCCTGATGGTGTTAAAACTATTGCTTCTGGTGCATTTGAATATATTCCATTATCAAGTGTTGTTATTCCTAATACGGTTACAACTATTGGCGACTATGCATTTTATTACACTGAAATAACCAATATAAATCTTCCAAGTAATGTAACTTTAATAGGTGAATATGCTTTTAGTGATAACTATATTTCTGAAATACTTATACCTGGAAGTGTTAAAGTTATTAAAAATTGTGCTTTCTATAATTCAGGACTAAGTAGTGTAACCATTTTAAATGGTGTTGAAAAAATAGAAGAGAGTGCCTTTGAAAGTAATAATATAGCAAGTTTAACCCTTCCAAACAGTATAAATTCTTTGGGCAACAGGGTCTTTAATGATAACATGCTACCAGATGAACAAGCATTTATATATGCAAGGAATTTGGATGGTAGTATAGATAATAAAACAATCATTAGCTATGGTGGTGCTAAAAAGAGTGATGTGACAATTCCAAGTAGTGTAATAATAATAGGCGAAGATGCTTTTAATTATACTAATCTAACTAGTGTTATTCTTTCTAATAGTGTAAAAGTCATAGGCAAAAGAGCATTTTCTAATAATAATCTAAAGAGTTTAACAATTCCAAGTAGTGTAACAACAATAGAAGAAAGTGCTTTTGCTTGGAATCGATTAACAAGTATAACTATGATGAATTTGGGAACATTTCTAGGTGAAAATGTATTGTATTATAATAACAATAATTTTAGGGAAGCTTATATATTAGGTGGTGCGGGTAAATATACTGGTACTCAAAGTGGAACTTGGTCTAAGCAGTCATAATTATAT
>DUVE01000003.1 GCA_012841205.1 Mollicutes bacterium | reverse complement strand
GATTATTATTTCCAACTGGTATTAAGTAGTTAATACATCAAAATTAATCAATAAAAAAGACTTATTTCTAAGTCTTTTGAAGCTAATTTTAAAACATAACATCCTAATAGATAAATTGTAATTTGTAATTTAATTGAATTTGAATATTACAATTGAGATGTCCATTTTTTTATTGTATCTTTTACGCCTTGATGAATATCCTTTTTTAATACTTTTTTATATTCTTTTTTAACATTAATTATATTAGGTTCTCCATCTATTTCTCTCATAACATGATTAACTTTTTCTGGAGTATATATAGTGATATCATCAATAGAAGATACACTATCTAATTTTCTATAATCTGCTTGAATATCTGCCATACCAGTTATTGCTAATACTTTACCTTTATATTCTTTAAGTATACTTATATATTCCTCATCACTTAACGAAGCATGTTCTTGCAAGTATTTTGTATTAAAGAAACCACCATTATAGAAAAATCTTGGCTTGTTACTTTTAGATGCTCTATTAAATAAATCTGTCACCTGTTTTTCTATTCTATCTTTCGTTAATACTTTTCTTAGGTACCAACCCAAAATGCCTTTCATATCTTGAACTTGTTCAAAAACTAAATAATTTTGATATTGAAGAGCTTCTTTTAATCCCATACAAGCTCCACCTAATAATATAATTCCACAAAGTTCTTCAGTTCTTGTAAGCAATGTAGCAATCATAGCACCTTCACTATGCCCACACACTACTATTTTTTCTTCATCTATATAATCTAATTTTTTAGCATAATGAATTATATTAGCTGCATCTGATACTAAATCTGATAAACCACCTGTTTTATAATCTCCAGTAGATTCATGTGTTCCTCGTTTATCGTATCTTATACAAACATAACCCATTTCAACAAACATATCAGATAAATTTTTATATAGATTGGTTTTAAATCCAAAGGAATTACCATCTCTATCAGTTGTTCCAGTTCCCATTATAAGTAAGACAAGAGGTCTTTTTTCATTTTTATCTTTATATGCAATAGTCGCCCCTATATTTATACCGTTCGAGATAATCACTTTTTCTTCTTTAATCATTTTTATTACCTCCTGATAATACTTTTTTGTTCCAAGATTTGTTTCCACATTTAGTACATTTCAAATATCTAGTTCTATTTACATGCATAGCCCACAAAACACTTTTAAAAGTTGGAATATATTTATGACGACACTTCTCACACTCATAGAACCCTGCTGTTTGTTCTATTCTTAAACAATAAGCAATTCCAATTATAAAAGGTATAAAACCAGCTATTATCAATAATAATCTATATATCTCTTTTATTTCTATATAAGAAGCAACAAATACACAAACAAAAAGTATTATTGATACCAATATTCCAATAAATATTTCTAAACTTAATAATTGTTTATCTTTTTGCTCTTTGATTTTTATAATTTCTAATAAATTTTTTTCTAATCTTTTTTCACTGTCTTTCATATCTACAACTTCTCCACTAAATAGATCATTAATAGTAATATTTAAAATTTTACATAACTCGGCAATTATTCCAGAATCAGGCATACATATTCCGTTTTCCCATTTTGAAATTGCTCTATCTGTAACATTTAACTTTTCAGCCAACTCACTTTGAGTTAACTTTTTTTCTTTTCTTTTTTGTTTAATAAAATTCCCTATTTTAACTTGATCCATAAAGTTATCTCCTTTCATAATTTAATTCTACATTAAATTATAAAAACATAACACGAACTAGAAGTTGAGTTTAACAAATTACTATTTATCTTTCTTTTTTCATATACAATTATATCACATAAATTTATTTTTAAGGTGGACATGTTTCTATTTGCAATTTATTATTCTTAACTTTAAACCTAACACTACCATCTTGATCCGTTCTATAAATTTTAGAATTATCTAATATATTTAATACTTCTTTATTTGGATGACCATACCTATTATTTTTGCCAACACTTATAAATGAATATTTAGGATTCATACTATTTATGAACTCTTCACCTGATGATGTATTTGATCCATGATGACCTACTTTTAGAAAATCAATATTTTTAATATTATATTTATTTAGAATATCCTTTTCTTTTTTCATACCCGCATCTCCCATAAATAGGAATTTATAATTATTGTAGCTAAAATAAATTACATTTGAATTATCATTTTCATTGTCATATTCTTTAGTATTTAAAAAATGCAACTTATACTTATCTATATTTAATTCTTCAATACATGAATGATATTTTATATTCTTCTTTTCTAGAACTTTAATTAATTCATTTTCTAAACCATTGTAAGAGCCACAATTAAATATTACATTATCTACTCTAAAATTATTAACAATGCTTATTGCTTCTCCTATATGATCGGCATCCCCATGTGCTGATTGCAGGTTAGTAAGTCGAATGAAATATATTTATTTGCAAAGAAAAAAGATTGCAAATCACAATCTAAACACTAAAATTTACCACAATTTTTTTATCAATTTTTCTCAGTTCTTTTTATTTATACTTTCAATTAACTTTATACAATTCTTATATACAATAGAATCTTCACCATATCGATTTTTAATATCTTCTAATCTTTTAGTATAACCAACATCATTTCCATATTTATCTATCTGCATATCAGCTTTATTTAATATTTCTAAAAATATAGAATCGTATGTACAATCAACATCTCCATGATAGTATACTTCTTTCCAATATTTAAAACCATTATCTCTTAATAATTGTCCACCTATCTTATTATGATTTATTCCATTTGTTGTAAATTCATAACCAATATCATGATTCAATCCAATTAGAAAACAATTATTTATGTCTTCTTTACTTAAATCATAATTCACTGCTATTTCCATCATTTTTTTTGCAACAACATATGAATGTTTTATTCTATCATAATCCACTTTACCACATCCTATAAATATTATAACATATTTTAGCCAATAAGATATTTATTGTTATTCTTTTTATCTTTTTCTAATTCTTTTAAACTTTTATTTGGTGTAGGTAAATTTTCAGGCATTGTTCCTCCTAATCGTTTAATACTATCCCTTACTTCCCTACCAACTTCATAATGAACAGAATTTGCAGTATATTCGTTATCCACATTATCTCTTTTTAATTTAGCATCAGTTTGAGCAATTCTAAATATATTATCAGCAAGTTCTTCACTACCCATATTATCTAATATGTCTTCTCTATATCTTAATTTCTTTCTTTTAAAAATATCATCAGCTGTTTCACCATTATAAAGTCCTTTGTATCCTGCATTATGAAATCTAGCTAAATCTTTTACTCCACTATTAACTGCAGTTTGACTTAAATTTAAATTACCTTTTCTTGCTTGATTTCTTCTATATAACCTTTTCTCATTTTCAGTTAGATTATTATATTCTAATTCAGATAATTCTTGTTTCCTTGTTTGAATGGCAAAATAAGTTTGTCCAAGAGCCACTACTGGTTTTGAGGAATCAGAGTTTTGAACTATTAAATAACATGCATATCTAGTTAATCTATAATCTTTTAGCTTTCTTTTTGCGTTTGAACCTATATCCACCATTACGTCCATTTGGGCGAAATGGTTCTCAACATTTTGTTCACTCTTTTCACATGAAATCATTGCTTTTTTAATTGATGGTAAAAACTTTCTGTATTCACCATATTCTAATATTTTTCCTAATTCTCTTGCTAACCAATATTCATTATTATTTTCATCAACATGTTTAAAATCTTCAAATACTTTTTCTGTATATTCTTTTATTTCATTCATTTTGTCATCTTCCTTTCTAAGGACTACAAGTCTCAATTCTTAACTTATTATTTTTAATCTTAAACATAATGCTTCCATCTATATCTGTTCTATATATTTTTGAATCTTTCAAGTTTTCTAATACTTCTTTATTTGGATGTCCATAACGATTTTTCTTACCTACACTAATTATAGAGTATTTAGGATTTATTTCGCCTATAAACTCTTTATCACTACTTGTCTTAGATCCATGATGGCCTACTTTTAATACATCTATTTCTGGTATGTTATATTTATTCATTATTTCTTTTTCAGTAGTTGTAGATGCATCCCCCATAAACATAAATTTATATCCATTTAGTTCTGTATAAATTACATTTGAATTATCATTTTCATTATCATATTCCTTAGTTTGTAAAAAATATAATTTATTCTTATCTATATTTAATTCTT
>DUVE01000023.1 GCA_012841205.1 Mollicutes bacterium | reverse complement strand
GGAGTTAAATATAGTTGGTTTAATAATCAGTGCTATAATATATTTGGTTAGTACTTTAGTAACCTTCTTTAAATACAATAAAAAAGATTTAATGGCTTGAGAAATGTTGTAAACATTTCTTTTTTCTTTTAAAAATTTGTATTTTGAGTTATAATAGATATGGTGATAGTAGATGAAAATATTATGTATTGGACATGCTTCTTATGATATAACCATTCCTTATGATGGATATCCAATAGAGAATACAAAAAATAGAGTAGACGAAAAATATGAATGTGGTGGTGGACCTGCTTCCAATGCTGCTTTTTTGCTTGGAAAATGGGGTTTAGATACTACTTTTGTTGGTGTTGTAGGTGATGATTTATATGGTCATCGTGTTGTAAAGGAACTTAATAGTGTTGGAGTTAATACTAAATATGTTGAATATGATCATGATGATGAAACAACTCTTAGTATTATTATTGCAAATAAAAGAAATGGTAGTAGAACCGTAATAGCACATCGTGATAGAAGTATGGAGTTAGAGCATAAACTCAATTTAAAAGCTGATATTATTTTAGTTGATGGTCAAGAATTAAGGGCATCTATTGAAGCTATAGAGAATAATCCAAGAGCTATAACAATACTAGATGCTGGTAGTTTAAAGGAATCTACTATTGAACTTAGTAAAAGAGTTAGATATTTAGTTTGTTCTAAAAATTTTGCAGAAGATTATACGGAACAAAAAATTGATATAAGTAATCCTGATAGTGTTGTAAAAGTTTATGAAAAATTAAAAAAAGACTTTAAGAATGAAATTATTATTACATTAGAATCCAAGGGTTGTTTATATATGCAAGATAACATTATTAAATTAATGCCAAGTATTAAGGTAACACCAATTGATTCGACTGGTGCTGGGGATATCTTTCATGGAGCTTTTACATATTGCATATCTAAAGGTTATGATATTGAGAAAACTTTAAAAATTTCTAATATTACAGCTGGTTTATCAGTTACTAAAATTGGTGGTAGGAATTCAGTTTTTCCACTTGAAGAAGTAATGAAGATTTATGAAGAAAACATTTGATGATATTTTTATAAAAAGATATCCAACTCTTGATTTACATGGCTATGATAGAAATACAACCGTTGTTGCTCTAAATGAATTTATAAATGATAATCATAAATTACATAATCATGATTTGGTTATAATTCATGGAATAGGACAGGGTATTGTAAAGGAAGCTGTATTCAAGACTTTAGCCCAAAATGAATTAGTACTTGAATATAAATTACACCAATATAATTTAGGTATGACAATTGTAAAAATTAAGTAGAGGTGGTTTTGTGGCCTATATTAAGGGAAATTTAAAGCAGTTTATATATAAAAGTGAAAAAGGCTTCATAGTAGGCCTTTTTAAAGTTGTAGATTCAGATGAAGCCTCTAGATATATTAATAAAACAATTACTTTTACTGGTGTTTTTCCAGAACTTAAAATTGGAACTGATTATATTTTATATGGGGAATTAACAGAACACCTTAAATATGGGGAGCAATTTTTGGTAAGTTCTTACGAACAAATAATGCCAGATGAAACTGATGGGATCATATCTTTTTTATCATCTAAATTATTTCCTGGAGTTGGTGTAAAACTAGCTACTAGCATTGTTGATATTCTAGGTGATAGGGCTTTAGAGTTAATATTAGAAGATTATAACAACCTATTACTTGTTCCTAAAATGACTGAAAAAAAGGCTATTAAAATTCAAAAAATATTAGAAAATGAACGAGCTAGTTATAAGATAATTGTAGATTTACAAAATATGGGTTTTTCGATGAATGCATCATCTAAAATATATAATTATTATAAAGAAAGTACTATGACTATTATAGAAGATAATATATATTCTATTATTAATGATGTAGATGATATTAAGTTTGTAATGGTAGATAAAATAGCTTCACAAAGAGAAATGTTATATGATGATGAAAGACGAGTAATAGCATGTATTTTGTATATTATGAATGATTTATGTTCATCTAATGGACATACTTATAATAAAATAGAACAGATTTATAAGGGTGTTAAAAGTTATTTGGGTTTTGATTTAAAAGAGGAAGATTTTAATTATTATTTATTAAAACTCAATAAGGAAGGCAAAATAATAATAGAGGATGAACGTTATTACTTAGAGGATTATTATAAGAGTGAAGTATACAATGCAACTTTTATTAATAACCTTTTAAGTGTTGATGACAATAATTATAGTAATTTAGAAAAACGAATAAAAAAATTAGAAAGTGATGATAATATCACTTATAATGAGAAACAACTTTTAGCTATAAAACAAAGTTTTTTGAAAAACTTTTTAGTTATAACAGGAGGTCCAGGTACTGGTAAAACAACTATTATTAAGGCTATAGTTGATTTATATGCTGATTTAAATAATTTGGCTAGAATTAATGATCAAATGATTCTTTTAGCGCCTACTGGAAGAGCTGCTAAAAGAATTACAGAAGCAACTGGAATGGATGCTATGACTATTCACAGATTCTTAAAATGGAATAAAGAGATAAATGAATTTGGTATAAATGAAAACAATAAGGCTCAAGTAAAATTTGTTATAGTTGATGAAGTAAGTATGATTGATAATTTTCTTTTAAATAATCTTTTTAAAGGTTTACCTAACAATGTGAAAATGGTATTAGTAGGGGATCACAATCAATTACCTAGTATTGGACCTGGTCAAATACTAAAAGA
The DNA here is from genome assembly GCA_012841205.1 of Mollicutes bacterium. Taxonomy (GTDB): domain Bacteria; phylum Bacillota_I; class Bacilli_A; order RF39; family UBA660; genus UBA5348. The sequence continues at coordinate 363 of DUVE01000023.1, read as the reverse complement.
CTTGATAGAAAGTGAGAATATTCCAGTAGTAAGACTAGATGCCTTGTATCGTCAAAGAGAAGATTCTTATATAACTACTTTAGCCCATTCTATTAAAGATGGTGTTATATTACCTGATTTAGTAAGCAAGAAAGATGATTATAATTTTATTGAGTGTAGAAAAGATGAAATTAAAAATATGGTTTTAAAGTTATGTGAAATAGCTTTAGAAAAAAAATATTCATATAAGGAAATACAAATACTTATTCCTATGTATAAAGGGATTAATGGAATAGACGCAATGAATAATATGTTACAGGATGTTTTTAATCCACTTAATAATGAAACCAACACTTTTACACATAATAATATTACTTATCGTGT
>DUVE01000022.1 GCA_012841205.1 Mollicutes bacterium | reverse complement strand
ACTGTTGGTTTAGTTGTATCTACCACCTTTACTGTCCTTGTTGCCGTTGCAGTATTACCAGATGTATCTTTAACAGTATAAGTTATCGTGTATGTTCCTAGTGCATTTGGATTTACTGTACCTGTTGTTGTAATCTTACTTGTTACATCACCATCTACATCATCTACTGCTGTTGCTCCTGCATCGCTATAAGATGATTTAACTTCTATTGTTACAGGATTAGAACCTAGTATTGTTATGACTGGGGCTGATACATCTACTACATTTACTGTTCTTACAACTGGTGTAGCAGTGTTACCAGCTGAATCAGTTGCATTGTAAGTTATCGTGTATGTTCCTACTATATTTGGATTGACACTTCCTGTTGCCGTTACTGTAACAGTTGTATCAATATTATCTGTTGCAGTAGCTCCCTCATCACTATATGGACTCCCTTTATTTATGGTTATGTTACTATTTCCATTTATTGTTATTACTGGTTTTTCATTATCCAGATTAAAGACATTACTTCTAGTTGTGGTTGTATTATCTGATATATCGGTTGCAGTTGCCCATAAGTAATATGAGCCACTTACTCCTGATGGTGTAGTTATTGTATTCCCACTTATAAATGAATTAGTGAAATCCTCTTCTGTTGGTTCTGTTGTTGAAGTAGTCCAGACATACTTTAATGTATCGTTATTTAAACCACCTACATCTGTTACGGTAAGTGTTAAAGTTCTTTCTTTTGAATAAGCTGTGTTTCCATTCGGATTAAAACTAATCATTGGGCTTTCTGTATCTATTACATTGATTGTTCTTGTTTCAGTTGTTTCGTTCATTGCTATATCTGACACAGTATAAGTTATAGTATAAACACCAGGTACATTAGGACTTACTGTACCTGTTTTTATTATTTTATCTGTTATATCTCCATCTCTATCATCTAATGCTGTTGCTCCTGCATCGCTGTACGTTTCTCCCACATACATGTTATATGGATTATCACCTAAAACAGTTATTACTGGTGGTGTTACATCAGTACTACAATCTTTAGTACTGTCTACTACTTTCATATCTCTAAATGAACCACAGGCGACAAATCCTTCCCATTTATTCTTTCCTACTATGGTTATTAATGGGACATTATCTTCTATATAGATATTCAAGTTAACATAGTTTTCATCTGATAAGTTTAACAATTCATTTATGTTTGCTTGATTTAATGTTTCTGGATTAAAGTCTGGTTGATTTAACTTTTTATAATCTATTGCTTTTAAAACCATCTTAGCATCCTTTTCAAACGCAGCGATGGTCGACTTTCTAACAATACCCATTATAGCGGGGATTGTTATAGCAAGAATAATACCTAAAACCACTATAGTTGCTATTAATTCTATTAAGGTAAAACCTTTTTTAGACTTCAAATTAACTTTCATTTTATTACCACACCTTATCATTACATTTTTATTATACCAAACGCTAACACCATTGTAAACAACACGGGATTTAAGTTGTAATGTTACAATTGATGTGAGACCTATTGGGTATATAAAAAGCGATTTGTATCTTAAAATGTTAATTGAACAAAAAAACAATTAAGAAAGGAATAAATCGATATGACAATTATATCACATACACAACGATATTATCCACATGATTTAAACACAAAATATTATGTTGTTCTAGAGAAATCAAACATATGTCACACTTTTAATAAAAATAAATAAGTCTGATATATTAAATTGAATATTGTTCTACTATTTCATTTGGAGATTTAAAGTATAAGACTTTTTATGACTTGGTATGTAGTATCTTTTGTTATTTAGATTATCACAAGCATAGTGATAAACTGTTAAATTGATGGTTGGTATTTCATAAATGATTGGTTTAATAGTCTTGATATTAGTTTTCTTTATTTCTAATATTGCTCCATCAATTGCCTTGATAGTGGGCGGTCTTTCACCTACAAAGTTTAGAAACTCCTTATCAGCTTTCAAATGTCTTATTGTTTTTAATTCCAACATAAAAATAGATTGCTCCTTTCTTTAGGTAACAATCTATTTCTAACTGTTTTCTGTAATTTCAATGCCACTCCCTTATAATCATTATGATTACGAGGGGTAGCAACTTCCTCATATTTGGTGACCCGTACGGGATTCGAACCCGTGAATGCATGCGTGAAAGGCATGTGTGTTAACCATTTCACCAACGGGCCATATATAATGGCGCCTCAACTAGGACTTGAACCTAGGACCCCTTGATTAACAGTCAAGTGCTCTAACCAACTGAGCTATTGAGGCAATAATAAATGGTGGGCTTGAATGGACTTGAACCATCGACCTCACGCTTATCAGGCGTGTGCTCTAACCAGCTGAGCTACAAGCCCATGTGGGCACCATTTAAATTGGACTATTATAGTTTAACTTATATTTTTAGAAAAAGCAATACGAATATTGCTATTTTCTAAATTTAATGTACTTTTTAGTGGTTTTTACGTTAAATTATGTTAAATAATGCTCTTTCGTTTGAAAACTTTTATCTTTTCGTTAACATAAATATCAACAATCGCCTTATCTACAATTTTAATCCACCCAAGACCACTTATCACAATATCTTCACCAGGTTCAACAATAAAAGTCTCTTTTTTAGCTTTAGGTACATTAAGTACTAAACCAATAGCTTCATTTTTAACATTTAATTCATTTGATAGATAAAGCGTAAAACTATTTCTCCCACCTTCAACATACTCAATTTGAGCAAAATTTTCAACCAATAGGCATCTTTTAGGATCTAATTGATAAGTACGAGGTTTGATCTCTTTTTTAGGAACTATTCTCTTTAAAGTCATATAATCATAACAATCAACAACGTTACCCTCTTCTACTAATCCTGGTGTATCAACAAGGGTAAGTTTATCATTTAATTTTATTTCCATTATATCAAGTGTTGTTGATGGGAGCATACTAGTAGTAATATATGATTTGTTAGAAGAATAATTAACCATCATTTTATTAATGAAACTAGATTTTCCAGCATTAGTATTACCAACTACATAAACATTATTAGATTTCTTATGTTTTAAAATAAGTTTATATAATTTATCTAAATTATAATTTTTTTCACTACTAATACTAATAATATCAATAACATCTAGATTATATTCTTCTAATTTTTTAATTATTTTTTTATCCTTTACTGATTTTGGTATTATATCTCTTTTAGTTAAAACCAAAATTATTTGATTATTTAACAATTTATCTACATAGATTAATTCTTCACTAATATTAAATAGATCTACCATATAAATAACTAAATCACCAGTATTATTTATTTCTTTTAAAACTTCTTCATATTCACCATTACTTTTATCTACAAATATATAATCACCATAAAATTTAAGGCGAAAACAACGTCTACAAACACGAGACTTCTCATACATGTTTGGTTCAACATAGCCTATTGCTTCTGGTTTATCAATTTGTAATACAACCCCACACCCACTACACTTTTTATTCATAATAATTTCCCCTTGTAAATAATTCTTTTTTCATAGCTTTTCTAATAATAATGTTTTCCAAGAATCTTGAAAAACCAGTAAAGAAATGATCTTTAGAACTAACAGGATTAACTAATATGGTTGTTATTCCAAGTCTGTTACCACCTAAAACATCTGTCAGTAATTGATCACCTATAATAGCTACTTCATTAATTTTAAAATTATATTCTTTTAGAATCTTCTTAAATTTAAATCCACAAGGTTTTTTAGAAGAAGCCGCACAATCAACTTCTAATATTTCTTTAAATGGTAAAAGTCTCTTCTTAGGAGAATTAGATATAATTATAACTTTAAACTTCATTGATTTTAATTTTTCAATTAAATCCTTCACCTTACGTGATGGCTTTAATATAGATATTGGACATATAGTATTATCCAAGTCAAACAATATACATTTAATGCCATTTGATTTTAATTTTTTATAATCAATTGTAAAAATACTCTTTTGATACATATCAGGAATAAATTTTTCTAACATCTCTATTACTCCTTCCTAAATAATATTATACTATTAAGTTCGTTTTTTTAAAAGGGCAAATTAGCATTTATAGGTAATCAGTTTATTTTATTAAAATCAAAGACAATTTTCAGCCTCTTTATATTTTATTAATTAATTATTTTTTTTCCTCTTCAAATTGACTGTTATATAGTTTTGCATAAAAACCATTCTTTTTTAGTAATTCATCATGTTTTCCTTGTTCTACAATATCTCCATCATTCATCACTAATATTAAATCAGCATCTTGAATAGTAGAAAGACGATGTGCTATTACAAAACTAGTTCTATTCTTCATAAGACGATCCATTGCTCCTTGAATTAAAATTTCAGTTCTTGTATCAACTGAACTAGTAGCCTCATCTAATATAAGGATTCTAGGATCTGCTAGAAAAGCTCTTGCAATTGTAAGTAATTGTTTTTGACCCAGTGAAATGTTGTTAGCTTCTTCATTTAACTCCATATTATAAGCGTCAGGTAAAGTATGAATAAAGTGATCCACATGGGCTGCTTTTGCTGCTTTAATAACATCTTCATCACTGGCTTTAAGGTCCCCATAACGAATATTATCCATGATAGTCCCATTAAATAACCACGTATCTTGTAAAACCATACCTAGTATTTGTCTTAAATCCTTTTTACTAAAGTCTTTAATGTCATGACCATCAATTGTAATAGCACCTGAATTAACATCGTAAAAACGCATTAAAAGCTTCACTACCGTTGTTTTACCAGCACCTGTTGGTCCTACAATAGCAACCTTTTGACCAGGTTCAATATGTGCTGAAAAGTCTTTTATTATGATTTTATTTTCATCATAGCCAAATGCCACATTCTTAAAATCAACTTCACCCTTTACTCTTTTTAATTTAACTGCATTCCTTCTGTCAGATGGTTCTTCTTCAGCGTCTAAGAATTCAAAAACACGTTCAGCTGCCGCTATAGTCGATTGAAAACTACTAGCTATATTTGCTAATTCATCCATAGGATTTATGAATGATCTTGTGTATTGAATAAACGATAAAATATCCCCTACTTTAATCTTATTTTTTATAGTAAGGTAACCACCTAAAATGGATACTATAACATAAGCTAAATTTCCAACAAAGGCCATGATAGGTTGCATTAAGCCTGATAGAAAGTTAGCCTTCCATGCTGTATTATATAGTTCGTTATTAATGTTTTCAAAACCATCAATTGTTTGATTTTCCCTATTGAATACTTTAATTATGTTATGACCACTATACATCTCTTCTACATACCCATTTATTTTTCCAACAAACTTTTGTTGATGAGTAAAGTATTTCTGAGATTTCTTCACAATAAAAAAGATTAGAATTCCTGATATCGGAATAACAACTAAAGTCACTAATGTCATACCAACATTAATAGAAAACATCATTATTAATACCCCGATAATAGTTGCAACAGAAGAAACAAAAGTACTCATCGTCTGACTTAATGTTTCAGAAACCATATCCACATCATTAGTAACCCTTGATAAAACATCACCATGAGTTTGTTTATCAAAATACTTAAGAGGCATCTTATTTATCTTAAGAGATATTGATTTTCTTAAATTAAAAGCAACTTTTTGGGTTACACCAGCCATTATATAACCTTGGATCAAATTAAAAAACGCACTTGTAACATACAGAATAACTAATATAATAAGCATCTTAGTAATATATCCAAAATCAACACCTGCTGATAGACCAGTTATCTTCTCCATTATTCCTTCAAATAATTTTGTGGTTGCCTTACCTAATATTTTAGGGCCAATGATAGCAAAAGCAGAACTTAAAATAGCAAACATAACAACTATCATTAAAGATTTACGATATTTTTTCAAATACGATAATAACTTCTTAATAGTTCCTCTAATATCTTTAGCTCTTTCATTAGCTAAATTTCTTGAACTTCTATTTCTCCCCATTATAAAGCACCCTCCTTAGGTAATTGCGAGATAGCAATCTCCTTATATATTTTGCAGGTTTCTAAAAGTTCCTCGTGCTTTCCTTTTCCAACAATTTTGCCATCATTTAAAACGATGATTTGATCGGCATTCATAATAGTATTTATCCTTTGAGCCACAATTAAAACAGTGCTTTCTTCTGTCACTTTACTTAATGCTTTTCTAAGGGATGCATCTGTTTTAAAATCAAGAGCTGAAAAAGTATCATCAAATATATAAATATTTGGTTTTTTGATTAAAGCTCTAGCTATTGATAAACGTTGTTTTTGACCACCCGAAACATTAGTTCCACCTTGAGCTATTTCTTCTTCAAATTTCTTATCTTTTTTCATAATAAAATTATATGCTTGAGCTATTTTAGCAGCTTCCTTCATATCATCAACACTTGCATCTTCCTTACCATATTTTAAATTGCTTTCAATGGTACCAGAAAACAATATTCCCTTTTGAGGAACATATCCAATTCTATTACGCAATTCATATTGTCTAACATCTTTTATATCTACTCCATCAATTGTGATAGTTCCCTCAGTAATATCATAAAACCTAGGTATCAAATTAATAATTGTTGATTTACCAGATCCAGTACTTCCAATAAAGGCAGTAGTTTCACCCGCTTTAGCTTCAAAACTAATATTTTTGATAACATATTTTTCTGCACCAGGATATTTAAACGATACATTTTTAAACTTAATATTACCTTTAAAATCATCAGTAAACACCTTTGGATTATCAGAATCTAAAATACTAGGTTCGACACTTAATACCTCATCAATTCTACCTGCTGCCACCATTGCCCTTGGTAACATAATAGACGTAATTGAAATCATTAGAAACGCCATAATAATTTGCATTGTATATTGAATAAAAGCCATCATATCTCCAACTTGAATAAGACCAGCATCTACTTTGTAAGACCCAACCCAAACAATAAGTACTGATATAATATTCATAATTAACATAAGTAGAGGAAACATCGTTGCCATAACACGTTTCGTAAATAGACTATTTTTAGTTAAATCTTGATTAGCTTTATTAAATCTTGCCTCTTCATGTTTTTCATTATTAAAAGCTCTAATAACAAGCATTCCTGTAAGACTTTCCCTTGTAACAAGATTTAATTTATCAATTAATTTTTGGACTAGTTTAAATTTAGGGACTGCAACAAAAAATAAGAATATTAAAACGATAAAAATAAGGGAAAGAGCTAAAACAATAATCCACCCCATAGATGATGTTGTAGATAAAACTTTAATAGCACCGCCTATTCCTATTATAGGAGCATAGAAAACTACTCTAAGTATCATTATCATCATATGTTGAACTATCATCGTATCATTTGTCGTTCTTGTAATTAATGATGCGACTCCCCATTTGTCAAATTCAATATTAGAAAAAGTTTGAATCTTACTAAAAATACTTTTTCGCATATTCCTGCCAAGTCCTGCTGATACACGTGATGCTATAAAATTTACAATTACACTCACAACCATAGCAAGAAAAGCAACTCCTACCATTTTAAGACCTGTTTGCAATATATAATCCCTCTGAACATCATCCGTGTTCACACCAATTAACTTTAATTCATCTTTTATATATATAACAGATGATTGAATAACTAAATTATCTGGCACTTTTTCTATCTTTGATTCAATTATATTTCTTGCTTGCTCCAAGTCATCCTGTGACATGTTAGAAATTATTAAAAAAGGATCATGACCTTCTACAAAAGGCATATCAATATCTAATGTTTTAATATTATCATTTGTAATCCAATATAGAATAAGAATAGCTTTTCCCATTTTAAGATTTAACTTTTCAAGGTCTTTTTCACTAACATCTTTCAATTCGTATAGAGCCTCTTTTTTTAAAAGAGGATATTTTAAAACATAATTATTATATAATTCACTACTAAGTTCATTTCTGTCTAACAATTTATAATGTGATTTTACAAAGTCTCTATCCTCATCATTTAAGAAAAATTGTATTTTTTCAAATTCACTTTTTCTAATAACTCTTGGAACAGAAGTCTCAATTCCCCCTTGACCAATTCCTGTATTTACTATGTCTGACATATATTCAGGTAAAGATAAAGTACACATTGCTTGAACAAATAACAATCCTATAATAATTATTATAAAAATAGCAAATGGCTTTAAATGTTTAAATAATTTTATCACTATTTTCCCCTCCAATTATTATTTATATTTTACACATCTTACTTATTATACCATTATTGTTACCTTAATAAATAATCTTTAACAATTAATTTATCATCTAAAAAATAAAACTCTCACAACAAAGTATTATATGTCTCAATTTTATTACTGTCAATTTAGTAAAAATACTTGTATGAACAAATTCATACAAGTATTTTAATGATATATCCTATTTTAACACATTAAAAGTGCATATGCTCCCTTTTTACATCTATTAATATTAAATATAATTATGACTGCTTAGACCAAGTTCCACTTTGAGTACCAGTATATTTACCCGCACCACCTAATATATAAGCTTCCCTAAAATTATTGTTATTATAATACAATACATTTTCACCTAGAAATGTT
>DUVE01000021.1 GCA_012841205.1 Mollicutes bacterium | reverse complement strand
TTAAAGCGCTCCGCTAGTAAGTCATGATAAAAAGAATATTTTTCTAATATTGTTAAACCAATAAGAGCGAATATAAGAAAAGTAATTAAGACAATTACCGATGTATACCAATATGAAAATACATATAACCAAAAGAAGATACTACCCATAAAGAAAAAGTGGAGGGCTTTACGATACCACTCCCCTTTAAGTTTTAAGACATAACGAAATAATATAGCGATAATACCAACTCCCCCAAAATATAGGGCGGTAAATAAGGTGTGTATTAATGCGTTAATAAATATGTCCATAATGTATTTCTTAACTTAATTATACTATACCAAACTTGTTTATTTTAAAGCCTTTGTTATTATACACCCATTTTATTCTTAATATTTTATATATGGTACAATAAATTATCCATTATAAAATCTAGGGAGGTTATCCGATGTATAAAACTGTTATTTCTAAAGTTATTTTAGTTCAAATTGAATTGTTAGATGAATTAGACAGAATTGCTAAAAAATACGACATAAAATATCAACTGTTTGCAGGTACATTACTTGGTGCAGTACGACACAAAGGATTCATCCCATGGGATGATGACATTGACGTAGTCATGCTCAGGGAAGATTATGAACGTTTTATTTCTGCTTGTCAAAAAGAACTAGGCACTGATTATTTTTTGCAAACACCTGATTTAGATGGAACGCCTTTTCCGTACACTAAACTTAGAAAAAATAACACCTTATTTGTCGAGGGCATCGTTAAAAACCATGATATCCATCACGGTGTTTTTATTGACGTATTCCCTTTGGATAATGTTTTTCTAGAAAGAAAATATTCGAAACCCTTTCAGAAAAAACTAAACAGATTATTTAGAATCAGATCGGCAAAATTGCAAAAAGGTAGTAAAGGTGTAAGAGGAGTACTCATTTTCTTGGTAAATTTGTTTTTCAGAAAACCCATTCACTTTTATAGCTTTAAAATTGATGTACTTGCCCAAAAATTTAGAAACCATAATACTGATTATGCTGCGCATCTAAGTTGTGGTAAACTTGGAAAGGATTACGGAGGATGGTATTATCGAAAAGACGATTTTGATAATACTCAATTATTCGAATTTGAAGGCAAACTATATCCTGGCCCAAAAAGATTCCATGATTTGCTAACGTTAGAATATGGAGATTATATGACACCTCCCCCCATTGAAAAGCAAGTGCCGCACCATAGTATAAACAAAATAATGATTGATAATGAATACTTTAAGATTTATAAGAAAAATAATGAAATGATAGCTGAAAGGATTTTTAAAAACAATGAAAAGCATTAAAAAAGGATTGATTTTTTGCCGCCGGAAAGGGTACTAGACTTCGACCATTAACTCTTTCCACTCCTAAACCACTTATCAAAATTAATGGAACACCCATGATTGAAACAATTATCTCAAGCATGATAGCCAATGGAATTAAAAAAATATATATTGTTTTAGGCTATAAAAAAGAAATGTTCTATTATTTGAAAGACAAATATTTTGAGGTCGAATTTATCGAAAACAAAGATTATGAAACAAGAAATACTATATCTTCTCTTTATGCTGCTAGAAATATATTAAATGATGACTTTATTATCTCTGAGGGTGACCTTTGGATTTCCGATAGTTTTATTTTTAAAGCACAAATTGAAAATAGTCAATATTTATATCGTCCTAATCAGTTTCAAAACTCAGAGTGGGGATTCCACCTTGATTTCATAACAAATAAGATATTAGAAATCAGAAAACCAGATTCGAGTGTATATTTAAACAATAATCTTTATGGCGTTTCCTTTTGGTTGAAAGACGACCTGAAAGCAGTAGTTGATGAGGTTGTTAAAGAATATGATAATCCCATTTATAAAGATGCTGCGTATGATGAATTAATTAATAATATTATCGGCTAATTATTTTTAGGTGTTAGAGAAGTAAATAATAATCAAATAGTCGAGGTTGACTCTTTAGATAAATTATTTGATGTTGATCCTTCTTATAGCATATTTAAAAGCATTGATTTACTAAAACAAGTGTTTGGAATAAATCGTAACGACATTACCGCTATTTATGAAAATCCCGGAAGAAGCACTAATAACTATAATTACGTGGTTGAAGTTAAAGATGAAAAGTACATCGTTAGAATACCAGGAATTGGCACCGAATTATTTTCAGATAGACTAAACGAGAAACATGCATACCTACAACTTAATGGTTCGGGTCTTATCGAGCAAAACTACTTTATAGACCATGTTACTGGGGTCAAAATAAGTAAATACTACCCCAATAGTCGAATCATTAATGCAAATGATGAAACTGAACTTAAGGGTTTAATGAAGGTTTTGAAAAAATTACACACAAGTAATTACAAGTTTTCTGACGATAATGTTTTTGATAGAATTAGGCGCTATGATTCCTTTGTTGCAAGATTTGGTGGTCGAAAATTCTATCAAAAAGAATTCATTTCTTTGCAAAAAGAAGTATTGAAAAATGAAGAATCTTTTAAGAAACTTCTTGATGTACATCCAATTCACGGAGACCTTTCTCCAAATAATGCAATAGTTACTGAAGATGGGAAAATTTTGCTCATTGATTTAGAATTTGTGTCGATGGGTGATCCCTATACCGACCTTGCTACTTTTTCTCATGATGGAAATTACTCCCCTGAACAAACAATACGTTTATTGGAACTTTTTCTTGAAAGAAAACCCACTGATCAAGAAACATATAAATTGCTAACTCTTTGCACATTAGTGTCTGTAATGTGGTATTCTTGGGCCGTTTTCAAAATTACTGTCGAAGGACCACAAGGGGTAATAAAATTTAAACCCTATCGCGACTTGTATTTAGAATACGCTCTAATAATGAAAAATGGTGCCGCAAAGTATGCACATACCTAATTCTTATTAGAACAAAGTTATCCTTATTTCTTTTTAGATATAAACACTTTTAAAACAAACATGTCAATGAAAAGTTTTTTAGTGAGTTTTATGAATAGACACTTCTTTTGAAGGAATAGTCTTTTTGCATCATTATTTCCTTGTTGTCACTAAGGCTTAGTGCTTGATTGGGATAAAGCGGTTTTCCAACATTAATCGTATATATTGTTTCCCCTGCTTCATTTTTCTTAAATGTTACAAATAAAGGTAGGATTGGAACATTTAGCTTTGTCGCGTAATGATAGGCTCCCGGCATTAATGGTCGAGCGTAAGGATAATCTAGCCACATCTCTTGTTCAGGGTAAATAAGAATAATATTACCTTTTTCAATAACCTTTGTTAAGTGCGGGTTAAATATTTTCCCTAAATACTCTAAGTCATGCGCAT
>DUVE01000106.1 GCA_012841205.1 Mollicutes bacterium | reverse complement strand
CCTCCTGCTACTCCACCTCCGGTTTCTCCACCACCAGCACCACCGGCGATTACTTCTTTTAATGTTCTACTTGTACCACTAGATGTATATTTAACACCTTGGCCACCGCCACCGCCAGCAACAATTATTCTTGGTTCATCAACACCAGACCACATTATAAGTCTATATGAACGATAATTACTACCACTACCTGTAACCGTGAAATATGCTGATGATGAGGTTATATTTGAGGTGAATTTAAATTCTATTAAATCATCCCACTTCGTATCAAAACTAGTAACTTCGGCGTATGGATAATTACCGATAAATACCTTGTTAACATTGCCAAAGCCATAATATCCATATAACATAAATGAATATGTTTTCTTCTCTAACGGTATATAAAAACCATTAGTACCAGAACTAGGTGGGAGATATAACACATCTGGTTGTGAATAAATGGTCGATGCTCCACCACCACTTGCAGCTCCCATAAAAGATCCATATTCACCTGTTAGAGCATCACCACCACCACCATAGCCTCCTGGGACTGTATATCTCGTATTAGACGAACGACTTCCTTGGCCACCTACTTCTACATAAAGTTTATCGCCTGCAGTTAGTGTTTTTGTTCCAACGGCATAACCACCTTTACCACCTTGTGGGCCTCCACCTTGAGCTCCCCAAACTTCAAGCTTATAGGTTCCTGTTCTCTCAGCAGTAAAAGTTTGTAAAGAACCAGTATAGTTAAATGCATATTCAACAATCTTAGGTTCTACGACAATCGTCGTTTGTGCATAAGCGTTTAGTCCAGTTGATTTCGTTACAGTACATTTTATAACGTGTGTTCCAACAGCAAGAGTTGATGTATTTGTCACAGTTGCATTACTCTTTGATGTATCAATACAAGTTGTAGATGAGATTGGTGCAGTTCCGTTTGCGCTTATATTAAAGTAAGTACTTGATATTGCATTACTTGCACCTTCTATAATCGTATAACTACTTCCCTTTGCTGTTACAGTTGGTGCATTTGCATCTATATTAGTTACATTAACACTCTTATAAGTAGAAGATATATTTCCTGCTCCATCTTTTATCCAAATATAATATGTACCAGCACCTCTACTTACTGTCCAGGTTGTAGATGTTGATGCAGTCCAAGCTGAAGCAGTTGTTGGTTTAGTACTGCTTGTAGATATGTAATATCCTGCTATTCCACTTAAACCAGTATCTGATCCTGTTACAGTTATTGTTTTATTACCTGATGTCCAGGTTGTTGGAACAGACACTCCTGTTACAGTTGGTAGAATATTATCTACTACATTTACTGTTCTTGATAATGTTGCAGTATTACCTGCTTTATCACTTATATTATAAGTTACAGTATATGTTCCTAACTTATTTGGATTAACACTTCCTGTTGTTGATATACTTCCGTTTAATCCACTATGTGCATCACTTGCTGTTGCGCCTGCATCGCTATATGTTCCACCACCACTTACAGTTGCTGGATTAGAACCTGTTATTGTTATTACAGGTTTGGTATTATCTAATTTAAAGACATTACTGCCTGTTATTGTAGTATTACCTGAATTATCTTTAGCAAGTATCCATAAGTAATAATCACCTGTTACACCAGCGGGTGTAGTTATAGCACCTCCATTAGTGAGAGTTGTACCAAATGATGCTTCAGCTGGTTCTATAGTACTTGTATTCCACAAATACTTTAAACTATTTGTATTTACAGATAAATTATCACTTACTGTTACGGTTGTACTCTTACTCTTTGCGTATGTACTATTTCCATTTGTTCCAAACGCAATTGTTGGTTTTGTTGTATCTACTACCTTTACTATCCTTGTTGCTGTTGATTGATTCCCTGAATTGTCCTCCACTGTATAAGTTACTGTATATGTTCCTAAATCATTTGTATTTACAGTACTCGTAGTAGTTATTTTACTTGTTACATCACCTTCAACATCATCGACAGCTGTTGCGCCCGCATCACTATAAGCTGATTTAACTTCTATTGTTACAGGATTATCACCTAGTATTGTTATAACTGGTGCTTTAACATCTATTACATTTACTGTTCTTGTAACTGGAGTTGCAGTGTTACCCGATGAATCAGTTGCATTATAAGTTATAGTGTATGTTCCTACTATATTTGGATTTACTGAACCAGTAGTTGTTACAGTAACTGTTGCATCAATATTATCAGTTGCAGTAGCTCCCTCATCGCTATAAATACTGCCTACATTTATGGTTACATCGCTATCTCCATTTATTTTTATTACTGGTTTTTCGTTATCTAAATTAAAAACATTACTGCTCGTTATTGTAACATTACCAACAGTATCCGATGCTCTTGCCCATAGATAATAAGAACCTGATACGGAAGTTGGAGTACTTACAGTACCTCCATTTATAAAGTTTGTATTAAACTCATTTTCTTGTGGTTCTGTATCTGACAATGTCCATACATATTTTAAGCTACTATCATCTATTAAACCTAAATCCCTTACATCTATTGTAGTTGTTCTTGATTTAGCATAAATACTATTTCCATTAGGATTGAAATCGATAATTGGAAAAGCATTATCTATTACATTTATTGTTCTTGTTGCTGTTGTTTCATTATCAAAAAGATCTTTAATTGTATATGTAATGGTGTATTCTCCTGGTACATTAGGATTTACTGTACCAGTAATTATGATTTTGTCAGTAATATTTCCAGCTAAGTTATCTAAGGCGATTGCTCCTGCATCTGTGTACGTTTCACCAATATACATATTAACTGGATTATCACCTAACACAGTTAAAACAGGAGGTATAAAATCCCCTTCACACTGGCTTGCATTTTCAACTACCTTCATATTTCTAAATGTGCCGCAAGCTATCAAGCCATCCCACTTATCTTTTCCAATTATACTAACAATTAGGACGTTATCTTCAACGGCAAAATTAACACTTTCGTAATTAACGTCTGACAATCCTAATTCTTCAGTTAAATTATTTTTAGTTATTAAAGAAGGATCGAATTCAGCAGCTGATAGTTTTTTATAATCGATTGCTTTAAGTACCAACTTAGCATCACTTTCAAATGCTGCTTTAGCTGAACTTTTAATAATTCCTGTTATAACAGGTACTGCTATT
>DUVE01000020.1 GCA_012841205.1 Mollicutes bacterium | reverse complement strand
TAACTAGTTATATGTTTATCTTGTTCAATAATACCTTGTGATGCATCTATTATAAGTAAACAAACATCACTTCGTTCGATTGCCTTTAAAGCTCTTAAAACACTATATTTTTCAATTCTTTCAATTAGTTTGCCTCTTTTTCTAATACCCGCTGTATCAATTACAACATAATCCTTTTTATTATATTTAAAAGGTGTATCAACAGTATCCCTTGTAGTACCTGCCTCATCTGAGACAATGACTCTCTTTTCATTTAAAAGAGCATTTACAAGAGAGCTTTTACCCACATTTGGTCTACCTAAAACACAAAACTTTATTACTTCCTCATCGTACTGGAAATCATCTTGATTATTAAAGTTAGAAACAATGTAATCTAATAAAGTGTTAATTCCATCACTATGTTCTGCACTTATCTGTATATATTCATCAAAACCTAATTGATAAAAATCATATATATTATCTAGTGATTTTTTACTATCAATTTTATTTATAGCAACAACTACATTTTTATTGCTTTTTAAAAGCATATCACGAACAGCATAATCATTAGTTGTAAGTCCTTCTTTTCCATCTACAACAAAAACAATAACATCTGCCTCTTCAATTGCTATACTAGCTTGCAATATAATTTCTTTATTAAATAGTTCCTCACCTACATCAATACCACCAGTATCAATAAGATGAAAACGATAATCCCTATGTTCAACATCACCATATATACGGTCTCTAGTAACACCAGGCGTATCATCAATAATTGAAATTCTCTTTCCTACAAGACGATTAAATAAAGTTGATTTTCCTACATTAGGGCGTCCTACTAATGCTACAGTTGGAATTCTCATAATACGCCTCCTTTTTTATTATAATTTTAAAGATGTCTTAATTATTTCGTAAGCTTCATCATCAAAAATAATATTACTATGCTCCATTAAATGAAAATAAAATGTGTCATCTATTTCATCGTTTAATTCAACATAATATTTTTGATCCTTAAAATAAATATTTTTAATATTTCTATCATACTTTCTAGCAAAAAAATAATCATCTATTTCATATATAAAAACATTATCTTTATCAATTGCTATTTTCATATCAATTTTATTATTGGGCATTTTAAAATAATCATCACTTAATTTAAAAACATCTACTATAATACCATAATTATTGTTAGCATAAACTCTAATATTATAGTAACCATAGATATCAATATGATAATTTTTCTTGAGTTTCATAAACATCATTTTAAAATATTTTTCTATGCTTTCTTTATTATCTAATTCTAAATCTATAATATATTCTTTATTTAAATAAAGATAAAAATTATAATCATTAAGATATTCAATTTTCATAAAATCACCTAAATTATTTTATGAAAACAGAAGCTTTTTGTTATTTAATCTACATCTACAAAATCAAGATATCTTTCTATTACAGCATGAGCTTCTTTCTTGCCATCCTTAGTAATACTTGAAAACAAAATTAATCTATCTCCTATTACTAAATCTAAAGTATCTAAAATTATTTTCTTGTTTTTTTCTCTTTGGTTAACAGAAACTTTATCTACTTTAGTAGCTACAACTGTTACTCTTTTTTCATGATATTTAAGAAAATCATACATCATAAGATCATCTTCAGTTGGTTTATGACGAAAATCAATAAGCATAAATACTTCTTTTAAATTTGTTCTGGTCGCTAGATATTCTTCAACCATCATTCCAAAACGCATTTGCTTTTTCTTAGATAAAGAAGCATAACCATATCCTGGAGCATCTACTAAATAAAAGTCAGTGTTAACAAGATAAAAATTAATAGTTTGAGTTCTACCTGGTCTACTAGAAATACGGGCATAATTCTTACGATTCATAAGTGTATTAATAAAACTACTCTTACCAACATTAGAACGTCCTACCAATAGAAACTCTGGTTTATCATCTTTTGGATATTGACTTCGCCTAACAGCACTGATTGCTAATGATACATTATTTATTCTCATCTATCTCGCCTCCTTCTAAAGATTCTTTATATTCTTTGCATAATTCATCTAATTTTTCCACTATTTCATAAGCTTCATCGTAGGTTTTTACTCTAGCTCCACTAGCATATTTGTGTCCTCCACCATTATACTCTTCAGCTACAGTATTGATATGAGGTCCTCTTGACCTAATATTTATACGAAGTAAGTTTTGTTTGTTATCTTCTGATATCATAATCCAAACCAAAACACCTTCGATATAATTAAAATTATTAACTAAGTTACCAGCACTTGCAGCATCAACTTTATGTTCTTTTATTATTTGCTCAGTAAGGGTTATATATCCAACACCATTTTCAGTTATTATCATATTTTGAGATATATAGCCTTGTAATTTCATCTCATTAATATTCCTTAGATATAAATTGGAATATAATGGTGTTACATCTATCTTGCTAGACATAAGTAATTTTTTTACTAAATCAAATGTTTTAACAGTAGATTCATTATCATGATTAAATAAAAATCTATTAGTATCAGCAACTAGGCCCATGAACAATCTTTCAGCTGCATATTTTGATATTTCGAGTTTTGTTTTCATACAAAGTTCTATTATCATTTGGCATGCACTTGAAGAAGTGTCATCGATCCATTCTATATCACAAACACTCTCAATAAAAGGATGATGATCTATTTTGATTGACTCTTTAAATAATTCTACGTTAACACCATCAATTCTTTTTTTATCAGGAGTATCAATTACTATTAAAAGTGCTTCTTCTAAATGTTTATCATCAGGTAATTTATCAAGAGTACCAAGATATTTAAACTTTGCCGTTGGAGCTCCTACAGCATAAACATTTTTGTTTGGAAAATTATTTATAATAATATCCTTTAAGCCTATTTGAGCTCCTAGAGAATCTGGATCTGGTCCTATATGTCTTGCAATAACAATTGTATTATACTTTTTAATTCTGTTGAATATTTTCTTATGCATAAAAACTTCCTTTCTATTTTGAAAGTTCGTAAGTCTCCTTTACCATCATTAACTCTTCATTCGTTGGGATAATGTAGCATTTAATTTTAGATGCTTTATCAGAAATTAATCTTTCAACACCTCTAACATTATTAGCCTCATCATCAATCAGGACTCCTAATGGTTTTAACAACTTCATTACTTGTTCTCTTGTATCTTGACTATTTTCACCAATACCTGCAGTAAATGCTATTACATCAGCTCCACCTAATATACAATAGTAAGATGCAACAAATGATGCAATTCTTCTTACATATATATCACGTGCTAAAACAGCTCTTTGATTACCTGCTTCGATTGCGTCTTCGATATCTCTTGAGTCACTACTAACACCACTAATACCTAAAAGACCACTTTTTTTGTTCAAATCAGTCATTACTTCATCTATTGTTTTACCAGATGTTCTCATAACATATTCAATAATAGATGGATCAATATCACCGCATCTTGTACCCATTGGAATTCCTGAAACAGGTGTTATTCCCATTGAAGTTTCAACACATTTACCATTTAAAACAGCACTTATACTTGCTCCATTACCTAAATGACATATAATAGCCTTATATTCATTTGTACCTAGAAGTGAAGCAATACGCGTTGATACATAATGATGACTTGTCCCATGAAAACCATAACGTCTTAC
The DNA here is from genome assembly GCA_012841205.1 of Mollicutes bacterium. Lineage (GTDB taxonomy): Bacteria > Bacillota_I > Bacilli_A > RF39 > UBA660 > UBA5348. The sequence continues at coordinate 2,781 of DUVE01000020.1, read as the reverse complement.
ACCATAATTAGTATACCACTCGTATGGCACTGGATAAAGAAATGCTTTTTCATCCATTGTTTGATGGAATGCTGTATCAAAAACAGCTACATTTTTAGCATTTGGTAAAGCTTCCCTCATTGCCCTTATTCCAAGTATTCCAGCTGGATTATGAAGAGGCGCTAGAGGGATGCATTCTTCTATATCTTTAATTACTGTATCATCTATTAAAACAGATTTGTTATATTTATCCGCTCCATGAACTATTCTATGTCCTATTGATGATATCTCCTCTAAATTTGATACGATTTTGTTTTCTAATAATTCATTTAAAAATAAATTACATGCATCTTCATGATTAAGCAAAACTGCATCTTTCTTTGTTTTTTTATCATCTACTTTTATTGAATAAAAACTATTATCTAAACCGATACGTTCAAAAGTAGAAGAAACTAAAACCTTTTCTTCTGGCATTTCGAATAATTGAAATTTCATTGAAGAACTTCCTGCATTTACTGCTAATATTTTCATATATAAACACATCCTTTTCTACATTATATATTATACACTGAAAGTAGCCGTTTTGTCTAAACATATAATGAAACTAGCTTTAAAATGTCAATATAAGTGCATTGTTTTTATAAAAAAAGCAAGATTTGTAATGAATCTTGCTTTTATCTATTATTTATTTACCTTGCGTATTACCAAAGTTTCCACCAGCTTGAGAACCACCCAATTGTGATTGACCCATTTGAACTAAACGTCTAGTAATTTCGCCACCAACGCTACCATTATTACGTGAAGTTGCATCTGGTCCTAAGTTAACACCAAATTCATTAGCTATTTCATATTTCATTTTATCAATAGCTTGTTTTGAACCTGGACTAACTAATTTATTACTTTTGCTATTGTTGCTGTTCATTTTATTCACCTCCTATACACTAATAGAATGTGAATTTTTGCGCTAATCATACACCTTTTGGCATGGTAATTAATACCTATAAAATATTTTTGTAATTAGTATTTTCTTCTGTTTTTATTGTCTTTATATTTTTTATACATTCACTAATTAAAGATTCATAATCGAACGTTTTTTCATCATCAATACATTTTTCCTCTTTTGGTTTAATAACAGGATGTTCTGGTACAAAAATAGTACAGCAATCCTCATAAGGTAAAATACTTGTTTCATATGTACCTATTTTTTTAGCTATATCGATTATTTCTGTTTTATCTAAACAAGATAGAGGTCTTACAACTGGTAATTTTACAACAGAATTAATAACTTTCATACTTTCAAGTGTTTGACTTGCTACTTGGCCAATGCTCTCACCCGTTATTATGACATGCGCCTTTTCTTTTAAAGCAAAACCCTCAGCTATTCTAAACATCATTCGTCTCATAATAGTAATCATATATTTAGGATCTACATTTTTATATATTTCTTCTTGTAATTTTGTAAATGGAACAACATGCAATTTTATGTTATGACAATATTTGGATAGAATTTTATTTAATTTTATAACCTTGTTTAAAGCCTCAGTACTAGTATGAGGAGGAGAATCAAAATATAAGCATTCAAGTTCTATTCCTCTTTTAGCACTTAAAAAACCAGCTACAGGTGAATCAATACCACCACTTAACATTAATATTCCTTTTCCTTGAATACCAACAGGATAACCACCCAATCCTTTTATTTCATCAATATATAAATATGTGTAATCACTTCTAATTTCAATTTTAAGTTCATAATCTGGTTCATTAACATCCACACTAATATTAGGAATATTAGAAAGAAGGTAAGCACCAACTTTTCTACTTACTTCCATGCTGTTAAATGGAAAAGTCTTAAATGATCTTTTAGTAGAAACTTTAAAAGTTTTGATATTTTTCATTTTTAAAATATTTAAAGCTTCCTTTTTTATTATATCCAAATCAGTATCAATTCTATTTGCAACAACAATACTATGAATACCAAATATTTCTTGTAGTTTCGAAATTACATCTTGTTCGTTATCATCAAGCAACTCTATATATGTTCTTGCTATATTACGATTTATTATTACATTACAATCCTTTAATTTATAGTTAATATTTTTAAATAAAGCATCGATGAAAAATTTAATGTTTCCTTTTTTAGTATTTAACTCACCATACTTAATAAAAATAATCCTCTTCATTTTTAATATCCTACCTTTCGTTGAATTTATACTTCTTAAGCATTGCTATTATATCATGAAATAAAAAAAGGAAGAAATAATCCTTCCTAATATATTAATTATTTAACATGAGGTTGGTCTTCATAATTTATTGTAACACTATTAAGTACAGGTGTAATAGATTCAACAAAAGTATTTAATTTTTCATTTTCAGCCATTACATTTTGAAGATTTTGCATAACATTATTATACTTTTCTTCTAGTTCTTGTTTGGCATTATTTACATCTGTTAATTGTTGCTTTAATGTTTCATTTTCTTTTTCTGCTAAACCAAAGTTTTTAGTAAGTTGATCTAATTCATTTCTTACTCTTTGAATTTGTTGTTTCCAATCATTTTCCTTTTTTTGCATATCTTCGGACATTTTAGCTTTTTCAGTTTGTAGTTTTTGAATTTCTTTATCTTTTTCACCAACTGTTTTTGTTAATTCAGTAACCTTAGTCTCTAATTTGTCTGCCTTAGCTGCTTTTTCAACTAGAACATTTGCTCTTTTAATAGTTTCATCAACGTTGAAATTATTTTTGTTATTGTCTTTTTCTTGTGCAACTGGCGCTTGTTCAACTGTAGGTTCCACTTTTTGTTCTG
>DUVE01000019.1 GCA_012841205.1 Mollicutes bacterium | reverse complement strand
AATTCTAACAACTATTTTACAATTTTTAAATGAGTATAAAAAACTATTCATATATGTTTCATTAGGACTACTTACAAAACTTGTTTTAAACATACCACTTATGTATTTATTTAACTCAATTAATATAAATGCAGGACATGGTGCTACACTTTCAACTATATTAGGCTTTTTAGTTACTATTATTTTAATACTAATTCATCTTCATAAGAAGATTGGTGTTGATTATACTAATACTCTTAAAAAATTATTATCTATTATATTTGCTTGCTCAGTTATGGTTGTTGTTATAATAATACTTAAGAATGTTCTACCACTAAATGTAGAAAGCAGAAGTACATCTCTATTAGCTGTTGCTTTTTTATCAGCAATCGGAGCATCGACTTACTTGTTTATTACAATAAAAAAAGGATTGTTAACCGACATTTTTGGAAATACGGTTATTAATAAATTTGAAAAGAGAAGGAAAGGGATTAAGAATGAGGAAAACTAAAATAATATGTACAATTGGTCCTTCAACATATGGCAGGGAAAATCTTAAAGGATTAATGGAAGCAGGAATGGATGTTGCAAGAATTAATATGTCACATGCTACATATGATCAAGCTAGAACAATAATTTATACTATAAGAGAATTAAATAAGGAGTTAAATAAAAACGTTGGTATATTAGTCGATACTAAAGGTCCAGAATTATGCCTTAACACTCTTAATGGACAAGATTATCCAGTTCAAGCAGGAGACCATATAATAATAACAACAGAAGAAGCAGGTCGAAACAAATTTGTTATAAACTATGCAAACTTAATAGATGATGTTAAAAAAGGAGATAGAATAACTCTTGGTGATGGTAAAATTGAATTAGTTGTCATCGATGAGACACTTGAAGATATTATTTGTGAGGTAAAAAACAGTGGCACTATAAGAAACGGTATTGGACTTAATGTACCTAACATTAATATCAATATAGATTTTCTATCAGTTGCTGATAAAAATGATATAGCTTTCGCTTCATCTATCGATGCTGATTTTTTAGCCTTATCATTTGTTAAAAATGCTAATGATGTACTCGATATTAACGATATGCTTATTTCATTTCGTAACGAACATATGCAAATAATTTCTAAAATTGAAAATAAAAGTGCTATTGAAGATTTAGATAATATCATTAAAGTAAGTGATGGAATAATGATTGCAAGAGGGGATTTAGGTGTAGAAATATCTTTAGAAGATGTTCCTCACTTACAAAAGAAAATTGTTAATGCCTCTTTAAAATCTAATAAAATATGTATTGTTGCTACTGAAATGTTATCTTCAATGGAGTGCAATTTAAAACCTACTAGAGCTGAAGTGTCAGATGTTGCTAATGCTGTAATCGAAGGAGTAGACGCTGTTACTTTAAGTGGAGAGACTGCAGTTGGAGCTTATCCTATTGAAACAGTAGAAACAATGAATAGAATAATTATTAATATGGAAAACAATCTAGATTATGACAAATTTAAAAATGATAAGGGTTGTAATAACGAAGAAAGTATAACAGCTATTATAGCTAGTAATGTAGCTGATAGTGCTAACAAATTAAATTCAAAAGCTATTGTAGCATCATCACTTTCAGGTTATACAGCTAAAATGATAAGTTGTTTTAGACCGAAATGTCCAATAATAGTTACAACACCTAATGTTCAAACAGCACGAGGTTTATCAATCAATTACGGGACCATACCGGTTATAACTCCAATGTTTAACAGTACCGATGAAATAGTTGAAAATGGTTTAAAAGAAGTACAGAAATTAATACCTTTAGAAGATTCAACAGTTATAATTACAGGAAGTTTTCCAGTTAACAATAGTAATACTAACTTTATGAAAATAGAAAAGATAGATTAATTCATAAAAACATTTTATTAAATAACAGATCAAATAATCAGTTTGACCTGTTTTTAATTTATATTTTCATATATTCCATTAACCAAAAAAACAAATCATGGTATAATGAAATAGTAATCAAAATAATAAGTAATGCAGGTGAAGTTATGAGCGATAAATTAAAAATATTATTAGATAAAATAGGTTTAGATGAAGATTATTATTCATCTTTTGAAAACGGAAAGATAGAAAAAATATTAATTGATAAGAAAAACAAGGTATGGAATATAATACTAAATTTAGAGAAGACAATTGATATAGATGTTCTAAAAAAAATGGAAAAACTTTTAAAAGCCAATTTCAAAGACTTAGATGATGTGTATGTAACTTTTAAATATAACAATGTTGATTCATCAAAGATAGAAGAATATTTTAAATATATATTAACAAAAGTTCGTTTATACAATATGTTTGGTAATCATAAGATTGATATAACAAAAGATGTTTTAAATATTAATGTTTTAAACCAAATGGAATATAGAAAGATAGAAAAAAGCAAGAAAAATATTGAATCTTTATATGAAAGATATGGTTTTGATATTAAATTGAAAATTACTGTAGATGATATGGAAAGAAATGCTATAAAACAAGAAATAGAAAAAGATACTTTTGTTAAGGTAGCACCTACTAAAGTAGAAAATCCTATAATATTAGGAAATGAGATAAAAACAAGAAGGATTATAGAATTAAGAGATATATTTGCAGAAGAATCATCAGTGACAGTTGAAGCTTTTGTTTTTGCTTGTGAATTTAAAGAAATAGCAGGAAAAGATTTTAAAATTATTACACTTAAAATAAGTGATAAAACAGATAGTCTTAATGCTAAGTTTTTTACTAGAGATAAAGATGAATTTGATATGCTTTCACAAAGAATTAAAAAAGGGCAGTGGTATCGAATTAGGGGGAGTATAAAAAATGATTTATATATCCACGATATGGTTTTAAATGTTAGAGATATGCAGGAGATTCCTTCAAAGGATATTGCTCGTGAAGATGATGCAGAAGTTAAAAGAGTTGAACTTCATGCTCATACTCATATGAGTCAGATGGATGGGGTAGTAAATGTAGTAGATTTAGCTAAAAGAGCTGCTAAATGGGGACATAAAGCTATAGCAATTACTGACCATAACAGTTGTCAAGCTTATACTGATGCTTACGATAAAGTAAAAGGTATAAAAATTATTTATGGAATAGAACTTAATATGATAGATGATAATATTGATATTGTGCTTAGAGAAAATGACTCTAGACTTGATCTTGAAACATTTGTTGTATTTGACTTTGAAACAACTGGTTTTAATGCTACTAGTGGAGACTCTATTATTGAAGTGGGTGCAGTAAAAATATGCAATGGAGAGATTATTGATACTTTCCAAGAACTTATTAATCCGGGCCGTGAAATATCACCTACGATTACAAAAATAACTAACATTACCAATGATATGTTAAGTGATAAAGCTGATGAAGAAACTGTTATAAAAAGATTTAAAGATTGGTATGGAGATTTACCAATGGTTGCGCATAATGCTAAGTTTGATGTATCTTTCTTAGAAAGTGCATATAACAAATATAACCTTGGTACATTTACAAATCCAGTAATTGATACTCTTGAACTTAGTAAAGCACTAGATACTAATGTATCTCGTCATAGCCTTTCTGCTATTGTTAAGCGCTATGAAATCCCATTTGATGAAGAAGGACACCATAGGGCTGATTACGATGCGAAAGCTACTGCTTTAGTGTTCGCTAAAATGATAAAAAAATTAATATCACGTAATATTGAACGTATAAGTGATATTAAAAAATTGATATCAAAAGAAGATATTCATAAATATGGTAGACCTTATCATGTAACATTACTAGCTAAAAATCAAACAGGATTAAAAAATATCTTTAAGCTTGTTTCATTATCTAATACTAAATATTTATATAAAACACCACGTATTTTACGAAGTGAAATTATAAACAACAGAGAGGGTATTTTAGTTGGTAGCAGTTGTGTAAATGGTGAAATATTTACGCTTGCTAGAAGTAAAAGTGATGATGAGATGAATAACTTGATGTCTTTTTATGATTACATTGAAATACAACCACTCAGTTTATATAAATATCTTGTAGATCTTAATGACTTTACAAATGAAAGTGATTTACAGAATCATATTGAAAAAATAATAAGAATTGCAACTGACAATAAAAAGATTATTGTTGCTACTGGTGATGTACATCAATTAGATAAAGAAGATAATATATATAGAGAAATAATTGTTAATCAAAAAGTTCCTGGTGGAGGTAGACATCCGCTTAATCGCAGGGGAATTACTGAAATACCAAATCAATATTTCATGACTACAAATGAAATGTTAGACGAATTCTCTTTTTTAGATAAAGATTTAGCTTATGAGATGGTAGTAACTAACACTAATAAGATAGCTGATATGATAGAAGATGTAGTAGTAATAAAACATAGTCCAAAACCATTATCACCAAAGATGGAGAATTCAGATAAGATAGTTAGGGAACTAACATTTGGAAGGGCTCATGAACTTTATGGAGATAATCTACCACCTATTGTAGAAGAACGTATCGAAGCTGAATTAAATGGTATTATTGGTGGGGGCTTTGATGTTATTTACTTGATAGCTCAAAAACTTGTTAAGAAATCAAATGATGAAGGTTATCTAGTAGGGAGCCGTGGTTCTGTTGGATCTTCTTTTGTTGCTCACATGATGGGTATTACTGAGGTTAATGCTCTTCCTGCTCATTATGTATGTCCAAATTGTAAAAATAGTTTTTTTGATACAGAAGATGGTAAATCACTAGGTTCACTTTATGCTAGTGGGTATGACTTGCCAGATAAGAAATGTGATTGTGGTACTATGATGCATAAGGAAGGGCATGACATGCCATTTGCAACCTTCCTTGGGTTTGATGCTGATAAGGTACCAGATATAGATCTAAACTTCTCTGGTGAATATCAATCAATTGCTCATGATTATACCAAAGAATTATTTGGAGAAAATTATGTTTTTAGAGCTGGAACTATTGGAACAGTAGCTGAAAAAACTGCTTATGGTTTTGTTAAAGGTTATTTTGAAGATAAGGGTAAGAAAATGCCACGTAGTGTTGAGATAGAAAGATTGCTTCTTGGATGCACAGGTGTAAAAAGAACAACAGGTCAGCACCCAGGTGGAATCATAGTAATTCCAAATTATATGGATGTTTTGGACTTTACTCCATATCAATATCCAGCAGATGATGTTAATTCAAAATGGTATACAACACATTTTGATTATCACCCAATGGAAGACGATTTACTTAAATTAGATATACTAGGTCACGATGATCCAACAGTTCTTAAAATGCTTCAAGATTTAAGTGGCAAAGACATTTTAAGTGTTCCACTAGATGATAAAGAAGTATTAAGTATCTTTTCATCCACTGATGCCTTAGGAGTAACTAAGGAGCAAATTTTAAGTGAAGTAGGAACTTATGGTGTTCCTGAATTTGGTACTAAATTTGTTATGGATATGTTAGTAGAAACGAAGCCTAAAACTTTTGCTGAATTAGTAAAAATATCAGGTTTATCACATGGTACTGATGTATGGCGTGGTAATGCTCAAGATTTAATTAAAAATAATATTGTACCTTTTAGTGAAGTAATTGGTTGTCGTGATGATATCATGGTTTATTTATCATACAATGGATTAGACGCTAAGGATGCCTTTAAAATAATGGAGTTTGTTAGAAAAGGAAAGCCTAGTAAACAAAAAGAAGATTGGAACAATGTGTGGGTTCCTAAAATGAGGGAGAAGAATATTGAAGATTGGTATATAGATTCTTGTACTAAGATAAAATACATGTTCCCTAAGGCTCACGCTGTTGCTTATGTTATGATGGCTTGTAGAGTTGCTTGGTTTAAAGTTCATATGCCAATATATTATTATGCTGCATATTTGAGTGTGCGTCGTAATGATTTTGATATCGATGCAATGATAAAAGGGTATGATGCTATAAAAGCAAGAATCATTGAAATTCAAAATAAAGGATATGAAAAGACAAATAAAGAAGAAGCTATATTAGAAGCTTTATATACAGCTTTAGAATTTACTGCAAGAGGTTTTAAATTTGGTAATATAGACTTATATAAATCAGATGCTGTTAATTTTGTAATAGAAGGGGACACCTTAATACCTCCTTTTAGAGCAATCGATGGTCTTGGCGGTGTTGTTGCAAATAAGATTGTTGAAGAAAGAGAAAAGGGTAACTTTATAAGTATTGAGGATTTCCAAAAAAGAGGTAAGGTATCTCAAACTATTATTGATAAAATGAGAGTAATGGGTATTTTAAAAGATATGCCAGAGACTAATCAATTAACTCTATTTTAATAAAATAATTTACTAAACAATAAAACTTGTCTCATCTATGAATTCATAATTAGTTTTATACCTTAACTGCCTTACTAATCTAAATAGAGCCTCATCCTTCATTTTAGCTTCTATCATTATATCTATGTCTTTATTTACAAATTTAATTTTTTCAATAAAAGTAATGAAGTTATCACAATCTATATAGTCGTGATGGCTTCTTTTTTCTTTTTGATTCTTAGGTGATGAAAAATGTATCTTAGGAATATCATTACCCCAAGTTTTAAATATCCTATCTATTAAGTCTTCGATATCATCACCATTATTGTTACACATATGATGATGATAATCTAAAACCATAGGAATATTTAATTTTTCACATAACAAAAGTATATCTAAGGCAGTAAAAACTTTATCGTCATTTTCTAAAATAATCATCTCTCTTAGATCTTTGTCTAACTCATTGAATGTATTAATAAATCTAGTTATAGCATATTTCTTATTAGGTGTGCCACTTCCAATATGAAGTACAGTCCTAGAACTTATATTCATTAATTTAAATATATCTAAGTGATGTTTCAAAATGTTTACACTCATTTTTATTACATCATTATTTAAGCTGTTGAGTACACAAAATTGATCTGGATGAGTATCAACCCTTAAGTGATTCTTTTTAATCATAAGACCAATACTCTCTAATTCGTTCTTAAATTTATTTAAATTGGTAGATACCTCTTTATGAGTACCTAAAGGAATTAATCTGGATGTCATTCTATAAAAATGAATATTATTTCTTATGTTATAATTTAAAATTTCCTTTAAACTTCCTATGTTAGAAAGAATTGTCTCATCTATTTTTTTATTTCCTTCTAAAACTCCAAGTTCTGTATAATTTTTGAAACTTACAGTTTTGGAAGTTGTTTTATCAATTGCAGTACAAATGCTAACGTAGCCTAATCTTATTTTCATATCATCACCATTATTATTTTAATACAAGATGTTTTAAATATTTGATAAAACCAACTTTATATAAACAGTATGAAAAAAATTAAATATCTCTAATTGCGTTTTACCTCGATTAGACCCATTGTTATATTTATGATACAATTTAACTAGGAGTGATATTGCTAGTACAAAATTCATCTTCTTATTTTTAATAGGAGGTGATAAATTTATTGTAAGTTCTTTATCATATAAAATTAACAACTCTGTAAGAACAAAATTCGGTTCGCAAGCTTTGCAAAAAGCTAATCTTGAAGGTTTTGATAATTTAAATATAGTAAAAACAGATGAATTTGGTTATTATGAAGTTGAAACGGGAAAATTATATTATGCAACTACACTTGAAACTAAAACTGCGAGTGGAGCTGTTTCTACGAATACATACTTAATGGAAATAGAATAGATTAAAAAGGTAAGTGTCAGAATAAAAGAAACTGTGATTGGAACCTGGTTTTTGAAATTTGAGAGAGGGGAATAGTAAATAATAGTAAAAACGGGACTAATGAGATGGAAATTTCATTAGTTCTTTTTTATTTCTAAATCGTAAAAAGCAAACCAATTAAATATAAAAACGATAATTTTAGAGGTT
>DUVE01000104.1 GCA_012841205.1 Mollicutes bacterium | reverse complement strand
TTTTTATATATAAAGTAAAACTATTTAATAATATGAAATTAAGAAAATTTATAGCAACTACTATACGTGAATATTTGAATGAACAACAGAGTGTTGAAAAGGATGAAGAAATTCAACAATTAATTGACATTATTTCAATGAACCCAAATAAATATGATAAATATATAGATATTCTTAAAACAAAATACAATGTAGATTTTAATGAGATATATAATGATGAAAAATATGTAAACAATCCAAATTTGAACGATATAAAAACTAAAAATGTTTTCCTTAATTTTGATAATTATATAAAATATGCAAAAAACATTTTCAATAAAAGAAAAATATCTCAGCCAAACTATGTTGATAAAACCATTAGTAGTGATGAAGTAAAAAAACTTGGTAATAAATTAGGTTTTAATGTTAAGATAAAGGAGTATAGTGGTAGTGGTAATTATGCATCATTTGATTTGATTGATACTATAACAATACCTTCAGAAGTTGATGTTAATACATTAATTCACGAAATTGGTCATTTTTTCGACCACAATTATAGTAAAGGTTATAATGGTTTGGCTAAAACAATAACACACGCATCATCATCATATCACATAGATAAAAGCAATGAGGTGTTTGCCGAAAATTTTCTTCATTATTTTATTGCACCAAATATTTTAAAAATTAAATTACCCGAAGTTTATGAAGAATTAGATTCAAAAATACCTAATAAATTTAAAATATTATTGAATCAACTATTAAAATAATTTTGTGTGGTGGGAAATATTAAAATAAAATTATGACAATAGATTTAAGATACGGAGATACAATAGAACAAATGAAATTAATACCAGATAAAAGTATTGACTTTATTTGTTGTGATTTACCTTACGGAACAACTGCTTGTGTTTGGGATACAATTATACCTTTTGATAAACTTTGGGAACAATACAAGCGAATTATTAAAGATAAAGGTGTAATTGTTTTATTTGGCTCAGAACCATTCTCATCTTTATTGCGGACATCTAATTTAGATTGGTATAAATATGATTGGATTTGGGAAAAAAATAATGCAGGAAATTTTCAATTAGTAAAATACCAACCATTAAAAATACACGAAACAATATCAGTATTTTACAACGAAACACCTAATATGGAATTTGCTAATATTATGGTTGAAAATATGAAACGACTTAACTTGAAACAAATTGATGTTTCTAAACTAGAACTTTCAAGAACAGGTGGAATGACAGGTTGGGTTACAAATAAATTGAATGGTTCACAATTACCAACTAAACAACAATGGGCTAAAATATGTGATTTATTCGGAATTGAAAATAAGTATAACGAAATACTTTCAACCGTAAAAAAGATTACATATAACCTTGAACTTGATGATACTGAATTGATATTATCGAATAAAGGTAAGGCAGGAACACTTGGACATTTATCAAGTGAGAGTAAAAGGGAAACATACACACAAGATAAAACAGGTTATCCAAAAAGCATATTGAGGTATAACAGAGAAAATGGCTTACATCCAACACAAAAACCGGTACCATTGATAGAATTTTTAATAAAAACATATTCCAATGATGGTGAAACTGTTTTGGATAACACAATGGGTAGTTGTACTTGTGGCATTGCTTGTATAAATTTAAATCGAAACTTTATCGGAATTGAAAATAATATGGATTATTTTAATATTTCTTTAAAGAGGGTGGAAGAAAAAAGAAAAGAAAAAGATTTTAATCTGATAACTTCATTCGGAGGTGGAATGTAGTATTACTGCTAACATTTT
>DUVE01000002.1 GCA_012841205.1 Mollicutes bacterium | reverse complement strand
TAATTTACCTCTCACTCTTTACCTCCTAAATATCTTATTCTAAAAATTCTATCAATATAGAATTGGATATAAAAAGTTTATCCTCTTCTATTAGATAACAATTATCTTTAAAAGTTAAAAGTCCTTTAGATAACAAATCTTTAATATTAAAAACATCTTCTACATCTATATTGAATTTTTTATAAAAATTATCTTTATCAACACCAGACGTTAATCTAAGACCAAGAATCATTTCGTTTTCCATCGTCTCTCTTTTAGTTAATATGTTTTTATTTAAAATATAATTACCTTTTAAATATAATGTTATACTTCTAGTATTATCGTACCTTACATTATCAATATAAGAAGATGCCCCAACGCCAAATCCGTAATATTCTTTATTGTTCCAATATACTAGATTGTGTTTTGACTCACTATTTTCTTTAGCATAATTACTTATTTCATAATGTTTATATCCACACTCTTTGAGTTTATTATTAATATAATTATACATCAAAAAATTCAAATCTTCATCAATTGTAGGAAAAGAATCAATATAAAGTTTCGTATGTGGTTCTATTATAAGCGAATAAAGTGATATATGGGGTACATCAAGTTTTAAAAAATCATCAACATCTTGTTTTAATTCCTCTAAGGTTACTCCATCTACACCATATATTAAATCTATATTAATGTTAGTTATCCCTGCTTTTTTAGTCATATCTATAACGTTTTCTACCATTTCCTTAGTATGTTTTCTGCCAAGTGTTTTAAGTATTCTTTTATTAAATGATTGAACACCATAACTTATACGATTAATACCTTTATTTTTAAAAAGCATTAATTTTTCTTCTGTTATATCATCTATATTGCATTCTATTGTATATTCTTCTACTTCTCTTTTATCAAATATTTCTAATATTTCAAATAATCTTTCTAGCTCTAAAGTGTTAAGTGAACTAGGGGTTCCACCACCTATATAAATAGTTTTAATAAGTTCATGTTTGTAAGTATTATTAATTTCCCTTTCTAAAGAATTTAAATATTTACCAACTATTTTTTCATCATAATATATTTTAGAAAAATCACAATATGTACATATAGATGAACAAAAAGGAATATGAATATAAACCGATTTCATTATTCCTTTCCTTTCTTTGATAATAGTTTTACAACAACCATTTTTAGTACCTTATCACTTATTTCATTTATATAATTAATGTCTTTTTTTATGTGTTTTAAACATGTTTTAACAGCTAAAACTTTATATTCAGATCTTTTATCCCTGATATACATTAAAGCACTAGGATTTTGTTTAATTGCCTCTATACATATATCATTATCTTGATCTTTTATATAATCTATTGCTAAACCATCTTTCAAAACAGCTATTAAACATAATTCCTTAGTTTGTGGATCTACATATTTAATAGACATTGGATCATTTAAAATAGCCATTATACATAAATCCTTAGTCTGTTCTTTTACATACGCTAAAGCATTACCATTAGATAGAATAGCTTTATGTATTATTTCATCATCTAATATTAAAGCAAATCTAAGTGCAAGCCCATCTTGCTTAACAGCAGCAAGAACTATTTCCTTAGTTTGCTCCTTTACATATTGTAAGGTAGAACCTTCACTATTTACAGCCATTAAACAAACTGCTTCAGTTTGATTTTTTATGTATTGTAGAGCTTGAGGTGTTGTTTTAACAGCTATTTTACATAAAGAATTGGTTTGCTTTTTTACATATTGTAAGCATGCACCATTTCTTTCAAGTGCCAACTTACAAAGTTCCTCAGAAGGATCTTTGATATATTGAAGAGTCGTTGGAGAATTCTTTATAGCAATCTTGCACATCTCTTTAGTTGGCTTTTCAATATACTTAATTGAATTAGCATCTTTTAAGATAGCTTTCATACATACTTTCGGTGTCCTTACACTAACGTGTTTAAATAATTTAATATCCTTTTCTATCACCTTTAAAGCCATCTCTTCGGTTTGAATACTAGATGGTATTTTTTTGATAGTATTAGGATCTTTATCTAATTTGTACATTAATTCTTGCGATACACTAGCGTCAATCATAGTAGTTATGCCTTCACTTTCTCTTTAATACTTAAACCCCATTATTTTTTGTTATCTATTTGATTTCTAATTATATTAATAAATTCATCTTTTGTAACAGTAAAAGTTTCATCACTTCCGTATTTACGGTAACTAATAGTATTGTTTTCCTTTTCTTTATCTCCTAAAACAAGTGTATATGGAATCTTTTTAGTTTGACTCTCTCTCATCTTGTAACCAAGTTTTTCCCCTCTATCGTCTAATTCTACTCTAATATTATTATTTATAAGTAATTCTTTAATTGTTTTAGAATATTCTAAATGATATTGATTATTTACAGGAATAACATTTACTTGCACTGGTGAAATCCAAAGAGGAAAAGCTCCAGCATAATGTTCAATTAAGATACCAATAAATCTTTCAATCGAACCAAAGATTACTCGGTGTAACATAACCGGTCTTTTCTTTTCACCATCTTCTGCAATATAATTAATATCAAATCTTTCAGGTAAGTTCATATCAAGTTGAATCGTTCCACATTGCCAAGTTCTACCTAATGAATCTTTTATATGAAAGTCTAATTTAGGCCCGTAAAAAGCCCCATCTCCAGGGTTGACAATAAATTCCCTTCCTGATTTTTTACATGCTAAAGTAAGTACTTCTTCAGCCCTATCCCAAACTTCAATACTTCCAATATACTTTTCTTCTGGTCTTGTTGATAATTCTATCGAATAATCAAGTCCAAAAATATTGTAAACTCTATCGAAGAAGTTAATAAGATTTATTATTTCACTCTCCATTTGATTTTCAGTCATGAAAATATGAGCATCATCTTGAGAAAACATTCTAACCCTAAATAAACCACTTAACGCACCACTAGCCTCATGGCGATGAACAAGTCCTAACTCACCAATACGCAAAGGAAAGTCCCTATATGAATGTAGATCATTTTTATATACTAATAAAGAACCAGGGCAATTCATTGGTTTGATAGCAAATTCCCTCTCATCTATTGTTGAAGTATACATATTTTCTTTATAGTTAAACCAGTGCCCACTAGTTTCCCATAATTCCCTATTAAGCATGATTGGTGTTTTAATGAATTTATAACCTTCTTTTTCATGTTCACTATACCAAAAATCTTCTAATTCTTTTCTAAGTGTCATTCCATTTGGTAACCAAAAAGGAAAACCAGGACCATATTCATTAATCATGAAAAGACCTAATTCCTTACCTAATTTTCTGTGATCTCTTCTTTTAGCTTCTTCTAAGAAATTTAAATGATTATTCAAATCTTCTTCTGTATTAAAACATATACCATAAATTCTCTGAAGCATCTTGTTTTTAGAGTCGCCCTTAAAATAAGCACCTGATACTTTAAGTAATTTAAAATACTTCATATCTCTTGTTGTCTGCATATGTGGTCCTCTACATAAATCAACAAAATCATCCTGTTTGTAAGCAGTTATATTTGTATCATCTTCCATATTACTTATTAAATCTATTTTATATGGATCATCTTTAAACATATCAAGAGCATCACTCTTTGATAATTCAAGTTTTGTTATTCTTTTATTATCCTTAGAAATCCTTTTCATTTCACGCTCAATACGCTCTAGGTCTTCTTCTTTAATAACATCTTCACCTAAGTCAATATCATAGTAAAAACCTTCCTCAATTACAGGTCCTACCCAAAACAAAGCATTTGGATATAACCTTTTCACCGCGTGTGCTAACAAATGCGCACAAGAATGATTTAAAATATTTAGTTTCTCATCTTCTTTAATATTAATCATTTTGTCAACTCTCCTTCACTAATATTCATAGTATCTATTAATTCTTTTTTCATTAAAGTTCTAATCTCATTTAACCTACTATTAATCTTATCCGTCTCATTTTCAGATAAAACCCTTTTTTCTTTTATTAGTTTGAATTTTAAATCAAACATTTCATCTTTTAAATCCTTATATTTATCACTGAACTTTTCCATTCAAGACCTCCCTTTGCAATAAAAAACACTCACTAATAAGGAGTGCAATGCACGGTACCATCCTACCTTTTACTTAATTTATATAACGGCTTATACCGGAAATCTCTTTCGAGTTCAGTTCAAAGGTAGTAATTATAAACTTATTTACAAGGCTTCCACCACCCCTTGCTCTCTTTAAAATAATCATTTATAATCGTATCCTTATCAAGACTTTTGATATTACTAATATTAATATATTTTATGCATTTAGTCAACTTATAAATATGCATACGGTATTAAAAAAATTAATTAAATACGAGATTTAACCAGTTTTTTTAATTTTACAGACACCATTATTATCAAACACTGTAGATCCCCCAGTACTTAATAATAATTCTTTGTTATATTCTACTTTCAATTTATTAATCATGTGTTTTAAAAAAATATATTGATTAATAAAAGAATCTCGATTTCTAAGTGGTGCTGTAAAACAACCTTTTAAAAATTGTTTTTCATGACGGTTTGTGAGGTTTCCTTTGTATAAATATTCTTGATTATTAATATATAAATATTTAGATAATACATTTGAATATACACACATTAAATCATCTACAAATTTATGTGTATTCACATCTTCGTTAACATATAAAATGTTTTTAAGAACATCACAAAAATCATTACTACTAAAGTTTTTAAAAGTGTAATTGTTATCTATTTCAATTTCTTCACACAAAACATAATATGATATTTTATTATGAATATCTTTTTTTATCTTAAGGCACATTACTAATTTTTTACCAACTTGCAGAGAATACTGTTTTTTCATGTCTTTGTTTATATAACTTTTCGCCTTCTGTAATTGAGTATCTCTAATCATTTTTTCTACTTTATATCTTCGCTTTAAATATTCGTGACTTACCAAAGGAACAAAAACATTCAAGTATAAGTTTCCTTCATTATCTATACTTGCAGAAAAACCATCGTCCAATATCTTTGCTTCTTTACAATCAAGAGTGAATGGTTTTACAATATAACTTTCTTTGTTTGACCCTTTAATAATATCTTCCATACGCTACTTCTCCTATATTTCAGTATCTTATTTTCGGTATATAATAACTATATTAGTAACATCTAAAATAGTTATTTTAATAAAAGTTTTTCTATTTCTATCCAGTTGTCTACTCTTTTTATTCCTTCTTTAGCTAATTCATCATCCTTAAAGTTAGTGTTGTGATAAGAAGTAAATAAAAGTTTCATATCTGAATTACCATATAAATTTTTGATACTATCATCAATTCTAATATCAGCATCAATCAAATGCTTTTCACTTGTAAAAATCATCTGACTAAATTTAATAAATGGCATATTCTCCTTTATCCAATCACATTTGTCTTTTATAAGTTTACCTAAGTTTTTCTCACAACTAGGTATTATAAAAGAACTACATATATACAATTCATATTTATCATTGAGTTTTTCGATAACTTCAATTGCGTTTGGGATTACCTCCACATAATTATACATATTAGATTCTAATAAAAACTCAAAAAACTCATCAAGCTTACTGTCATCGATTAAACTTTGCATATAATATCCTTTGACATCAGACAAAGTAAAATTTGAATTAAGAAACTTATTTATAAGGGTAAAAAAACCACCTTCACAGATAACATCATCTAAATCAATTATTAATTTCTTCATAAAACCTCATACTATTTTCTATTGTTCTTACTAATTAAACTTATATCTTCACTAAGTTCCTTAATTCTCTCCATTATTCTTTTAGCTTTTACTTTTTCAACTTTATTACCAGCTATACTAAAATGTGCCTCTAATTCTCCTAAATCTAAATTAGATGTAAAGAAAGTACTTAGTTTTTCCTGCATTCTATATTGTAGTATTGATCCTAAAACCTCATCTCTTGCCCACGCTGTTAAATTTTCAGCCCCTATATCATCGATCAATAATAGAGGAACTTTCTTAATGTATTCAAATTTCTCTTCAAAGTTAGTATTAAATGACGCTTTTAATGATCTTAAAAATTCAGGCCAATATACAATAGATACTTTTTCCCCGTTTTTAGCTAATTCGTTAAATAATGCTGCAATTAGATAAGTCTTACCACTTCCAAAGTTACCATGTAAATATAACCCTTTACCACTTTTAGTCTTTTTATAATTCTTATAAAAATCTTTAATCCAAGCAATAATTTTAGCTCTATTCATATCATTTGTATATACTTCACTCATTTTAGCTTCTCTTATTTCCTTTGGTATGTCGAAGTAAAATGCATTGTCTTGGTATTTGTTTTCCCTTCTAATTTTCTCGTTATAACGACATATGTCATATGAGAAAATTAATTTTTTACCATCAACATAAGGCGTTATAGAAAATCCTTCAACATTATTTTTACACTCTGCTAGTCCCTTGCATTTTTTACAATTAGAATACTCTTTACTAGCTTCTTGTAATTTAGATGTATATTTCATCAAATCATCTTCGCATAATTCAAGTTTACTTACTAATTCTTTAAAATCCTCATCTTTTAAACTTTTAATATATTCATCCTTTAGGGAATATTTCATATCAGCAGAAAATGACATTTTATTTATTTCATCTGTTACTTTTTTCACTTAAAACACCACCTTACATAAACTCACTTAACATGGCTTTCATTTTTTCCTCTTCTTCTTCTGTTGCTTCTTTTGCGTCTATTTTTTTATCAAACCATTCTGGGACAACATCTTCTATAATCTTCTTAGAAGTAACTGCAGTTGTTTTATTCTTATAACCTTTATGTTCCTTTTCAGCTTGCTTCATAGCTTCTTCTACCGTCTTTATCTTAAGTCTCTTCCACTGACCAGCTATAGTCTCAACAAAATTCTTATTTAATTTGTTATCGTTTATCTTTAATACATAATCTATTAGTACATTAACTACTCCAGGTGGTAACTCTTGATTAAGCATTAATCCCTCTACCATTTTTAAGTCTCTTGTAGTTGGATTTGAACCACCATATTTTCCTCTTAAAAAATCATAAGGCGATAAAGTTTCAAAAGTATATATCATTTTAGAACGTTTAGAACCATCAGATGTTTTCTTACGTAGCTTTGATGGTTGTTTATTATATATTAAATGTGGCAAATGATTATTATTTTCAAATTGATAATAAGATCTTGCGTTGTTTTGTAATTTTTCTTTATCTATTAATCCTTTTTCATTAAGAGAATTTCTTATAATTTGTATCAAACCATTATTATCAATATTATATAAATAAATAAGGCCCTTTAGTAAATTACATGTTTCCTTATCAAAAGTTTTTGGGGTAGTAATTCCTTTAGGTAATGAACTAATTACAAAATCTATATCTAAATCAACTTTTAATTCTATTTCACAATTTTCCCTCTTACGAATATCTTTTTCCTTTTCTACCTCAAAAATGGTTCCAGTTTTAAATACATCAGAAAAAGATGCAGTTATATCTTCATAATCATTTATTTTTAGATTTGGGATTTTAAAATATTTGACAACCCTATTATATTCCTTAGAACCTAAAGAACTATATAACAAAGAATTTAATAATGGTTGTTTTAAAAATTCATAGGCTGATAAAGGAGCATATAATTGATATATATAATTATTGTTTTCTAAAGTTTTTAATGCCGTTTTCAAAAGCCCAACTGCTT
>DUVE01000018.1 GCA_012841205.1 Mollicutes bacterium | reverse complement strand
CCTATGTTGATCGTGTGGTTCATCAGTGGTATGTAGAAGAATTTATTAAAAGGGATATTGTTCCTAAATTTATAAAAGATACTTATGCGTGTATATGTGGAAGAGGAACACACAAGGCTGTTTATTGTATGCAAAGGTATATGAGAATGGCGCAGGAGGGACAAGTTATATCAATGTAATTGAGGGTATTGGACCCGCAGACTTTATTAGCGGTGGCGGAGGATCTGGTTACATAGGAGGAGTCACAAATGGAACAATGGAATCAGGAGTCCACTCTGGAAATGGATATGCTAAAATAACTTATATTGGACAATAACATCAGAGGCAAGAAGTTGTGATGTGTCTGGTGGTAGCGGTTTTTACTATAATAGTGAGTATTTACTTGGTCTTAAGCTTAATGACATAGTGCTGTTACTAACGGAACAATGAAATTAGGAGTTCATTATGGCTAATAATAGGTGTTTTTTCACATTTTCTTTTTTTTAAAAAGAAAATGTGAAAAATTAAACACAATATTGATACCTTCTCTATAACAACTATAATTACACTTTTTTTTGTAATTTTATATTATGCTTTGGGAATTTTTTTAGGATATACAAACAATCCTTATTCGACTACTATAAGTGGCATTATTATTAACTTATATAATGTATTGTTAGTTATATGTATAAAAGAATATATAAGATATGTATTGATAAATCAAAATATGAGGCAGAAGAAAATAGTTCATTATATTTTAATATTTTTAATATCTGATATTAATTTGTTAAGCTTGTTA
Source organism: Mollicutes bacterium (assembly GCA_012841205.1). Taxonomy (GTDB): domain Bacteria; phylum Bacillota_I; class Bacilli_A; order RF39; family UBA660; genus UBA5348. The sequence goes on along the minus strand of DUVE01000018.1, from coordinate 12,347 downwards.
GGAGTTAAGTTTAAATTAGAATCATTCACAATTTTATTTGCTAAAGAATTACTTGTTCCTATTATGATAAATTTACTTATGATGTATTTATCTTTTGTATCAACTTATAAAACTATTTTTGTTATTATTGTTTTAAACATCTTATATTGTTTATCTACATATTTAATATTGCAATATTCTATAGATAAGAGCAGAAAAGATATGCCATCAAGATTGATTATTTCTTTAAATCCTAAACGATGGATCACTAGTCTTGTAATAATCTTATTCGCTATAGCTTTCATAGCTGGTCTTTTTCCACTTTCACCAGTTGTTATTTTAAGTGGAAGCATGGAGCCTTCTATAAGGTCGGGTGATTTGGTAATCATAAGACGATGTGGAATTGATGAAATAAAAATAGGTGATATTATTGAATACAATGTAGATGAATACAATGTAATTCATCGTGTAGTTGATATTAATCAGAAATCAGGAAAAATCAATCTGGTGACCAAGGGGGATGCTAATGAAAGTATTGATAAAATTCCTGTTACAAATGAAGTGGTGGTTGGGAGGGTCGAATATATTGTCCCTTATATAGGTTATCCCTCATATTTTTTGAGAAGACTTGTCAATAATAATAGAGTAAACATTGAGCAAGGAGGATAAGATGAATAATAGAAAAGAACAATTAACTGTTATAGCAATTACTATTATTGCCTTAACCTCCTGCCTTTTTTTGCTTTTCAAAGCAATAAAAACATTACAATACCATGGTGTAAGACCAGAAGATATAATATATACAAATGATATAAAAAGTGATATTAATTATTTGGTGTACTTAAAACCAAATGTTTTTTTTGAAAGAACTATATAGATGATGAGTATCTTTTTGTTACATCGCTAACGGACTATATAAAGACAACATTTTATTGTAATTTTGTAGGTAATGAAGAATCCATTCTTTCCTATGATTATTATATTAAAGGTACTATTACAAGTAACTATATGTCAGATGTTAATAAAGCAATTAAACCAATATGGGTTAAGGAATATATTTTATTAGATCATACAACAGGAGAAACAACTAATTCTAAAATAAATATTATTGAAACTTTAAATGTTGATATCAATCATTATAATGACATATTGGATGCAATCAATGATTATTTATCAATACCTCTTAATTCTTCATTTGATATAAGCTTTATAATTGATATAAATGGGGTTGTAGATGGTCAAAAAATAAAGAGGGAATATAAGATGATGATAAGTATACCACTTGGTGTAAGGGTATTTGATATAAAGGTTTCAAAGTCTTTTCCTGATCAAGAAACCATGTATAGAAGAGAACCAAAAAGTCCTGAAACAAGTTATATGATTTCAATAATATATATTGTTTTGATGGTTGGTATTGCTTTTGGAACTTATTATTACATCAAAAAAACCGTTTATAAAGAGAAAAATGAATATCTAGCAAGAGTAAATAAAATACTTAAGGAATATGATGATCGTATCGTGACAGTATCTAATTTCATAAGATATGATAAAATAGAGATAGTAAATATTCCTAATTTTGAAGAACTGCTTACATTTCCTGATGAAACCTTAGAACCAATTATATATTGGGAAAAAAGGGAACCTAAACATATTGAAGCTTGGTTTTCAATCATCAGGGATAGAATACTATATCGTTATATGATTGTCTATGATAAGAAACAATCTAGAAAATAATAATAAGACATGCTATACTATATATGATAAATAAAGGAGGGCATATGAAAACAATTGTTGATTATCGTCTAAGTGGTAAAAGAGTAATAATTAGAAGTGATTTAAATGTTCCTATTGAAAATGGGGAAATAACTGATGATACACGTATTAGAGAAAGTGTTGAAACAATAAAACTTGCTGTAAATGCTAGTTCAAAAGTTATTATTTTGTCGCATTTAGGTAGAGTAAAAACAGAAGAGGATAAGCAAACTAATAGTTTAAGGCCTGTTGCTGTTAGACTTAGTGAGCTTTTAGGAGAACCTGTAAAATTTATTCCATATACAAAAGGTGATGAGGTTGAAAATGCTGTTGCAGCTATGGAAAACTATGATGTAATAATGCTTGAAAATACAAGGTTTGAAGATTTAGAAGGTAATAGAGAAAGTGGGAATGATCCTGAACTTGGTAGATACTGGGCTTCTCTTGGAGACATCTTTATAAATGATGCTTTTGGAACACTACACCGAGCTCATGCATCTAATGTTGGAATTTCTAAACATCTTCCTAGTGGAATAGGATTACTTGTTAAAAAAGAATTGGATGTTTTACAAGAAGCTTTAGAGAAACCAAGAAGACCATTTATTGTGATCTTAGGTGGTGCTAAAGTGGCTGATAAATTAGGAGTGGTTGAAAATCTAGCTAAAGTTGCTGATAAAATATTTATTGGTGGTGGCATGTGTTTTACTTTTCTAAAGGCTTTAGGGTATAATGTAGGTGCATCTATTGTGGATGAATCCAAAATAGAGTTATGTAAAAAAATATATGAAGAACACAAAGATAAAATTATTTTACCTAATGATATAATGGTAGGTAGTTCACTTACGCCAATGGCTAGTATAAGAGTTGCTAGCATTTCTGATATAAGACCTAATGATATAGGGGCTGATATTGGGGTTAGAACTATCGATAACTTGCGAAATGTATTAACTGGAGCTGGGACTATTCTTTGGAATGGGCCTATAGGTGTTTTTGAACTTGAAAATTTTAATACAGGAACAAGAAGGCTGCTTGATTATCTTTCAGCTAGCAATGGTAGAGTAATTTTAGGTGGTGGAGATACAGCAGCAGCTGCAGCTAGGTTTGGATATAAAGATAAATTCTATCATATCTCAACTGGTGGAGGTGCAACACTTGAACTTTTAGAAGGAAAAGAATTGCCGGGGTTAGCAGCTTTATCAAAATAAGTTAGGAAGTGTTGATTTGAAAAAACATAGGCTAAATATACTTTTAATTGTATTAGCTTCCGCTATTGTTTTATACTTTGTCTTTAAAGAAGACTTTAATGAAATTGTTGATTTGATAGCCAATGTAAATCCTTTTTGGTTTATTTTAAGTATTGTAATGGTATTTATATATTGGTTTTTTCAAGCTCTAAGTCTTTCGACTTTGTCAGACGCGGGAGACAAAAAAATACCCTTTAGTATTATGTATAAATCAATGATAATGTGTAATTTATTTAGTGCTATTACACCTTCAGCAACTGGTGGGCAACCTTTTCAAATATACTATTTGAAAAAGAATGGTTTAAAATTAGGAACCTCTAGTAATATAGTAGTCGAGCAATCGACTCTTTATCAAATTGCTTTGGTAGTGATGGGACTTCTTGCAATTACACTTAATTATTTCTTTGATTTTTTTCCATCTAATACTGTTTTAAAAAAGTTAGTATTATTAGGTTTTACTATAAATATTCTTGTTATATTTATGTTGGTATTCATTACCTTCAATAGAAAGATGGGTAAATTTTTAGTTTTAAAATTTGTAAAATTCTTTAACAAAATTAAGATTATACGTGATGTAGATAAATTCTCAGCAAGGGTTGAAAAGGTAGTAGATAATTTTTATACAAGTGCTAAATCATTAAATAGTAACAAGATGGTATTATTTAAAGGTTCAGCATATAATTTCATAGCGTTAACTTTGTTTTATCTTATTCCACTTCCACTTGCATATTCTTTAGGTAATTATACTTCTCTTAATATGTTAACAACGATTGTAGCATCAGCTTATGTAATGCTCATTGGTGTATTCGTTCCAATACCAGGGGGAGCTGGTGGTATAGAGTATGCTTTTGTAGCATTCTTTGGTTTTTATTTAACAAGATCTCCTTTGATGGCACTTCTTTTAATGTGGCGTTTCGTAACTTATTATTTTGCTATCCTAGTTGGAGGTTTGCTCATTGTTTTTAGTAAAGGTAGGGATAAAAAATGAGAGTAGGATTATTTACAGATGTTTATCCACCATATGTTAATGGTGTATCAACTAGTGTTCTTATGCTTAAAAGATCTCTTGAAGCACTTGGACACCAAGTTTATGTAGTAACCGTCAATAATGAAAATATGAAATATAAATATGATGAGGAAGGGAATGTTATAAGGATTCCAGGTCTTTCAATTGGTATATATGATTATCGCCTTTCAGGAATATACCCAGTGAAATCCTTGAAAAAAATCAAAAAATGGAACTTAGATGTAATTCATTCTCATACTGAATTTGGAGTAGGTACCTTTGCCCGTATTATTTCTAAACAATTAAAAATACCACTGGTTCATACATATCATACGATGTATGAAGATTATGTGCATTATATTACTAAGGGTTATTTTAATGGTATAAGTAAAAAAATTGTTGAATATCTAACGCTTTTTTACTGTGATCAAACAATATCGGAACTTATTGTACCTACTAAGAAAACATATGATTTGTTTAAAGAAAAATATAAAGTTAATCGAAATATTTATGTTATACCAACAGGTATTGAAGTAGAGAAATTCTACAAGGAAAATTTCGACCCGAAGGAAGTCTTAGAACTTCGTAAAAAAGTAGGTCTTAAAAAGGATGATTTTGTTCTTCTATACGTGGGAAGAATAGCTGCTGAGAAAAATATGGCATTTTTACTAGATGCTCAAAAAGCATTATCTAAAAAGAACCCTAATCTTAAATTATTGGTTGTAGGTGATGGTCCTGATTTAGATAAACATAAAAAAGAAACAGAGGCATCATCGTTTAACAACAGTGTAATTTTTGTAGGTAAAGTACCTTTAACTGAGGTAGCTAAATATTATCAATTAGGTGATATTTTTGTAACTGCTTCACAATCAGAAACCCAAGGTCTTACTGTAATAGAAGCAATGGCATCATCTATGCCTGTTGTATGTATGAAGGATGAATCATTTATGAATACAGTAATTCCTGATTTAAATGGTTATATGTTTGAAAATAAAAGAGAATATCGAAAAATCATAACTGATATATATAATGATCCAGATAAATTAAGAAGACTTAAGAAACAAGCAAGATTAAATGGTAATATGCATTCATCAAAATATTATGGTGAACGAGTATCTGATGTTTATCGTGTAGCGATTGAAAACTATCAAAATAAGAGAAATAATTTTTGGGATCATATTAAAAAGGTGGTAGGTAGAAATGAAAAAAATAATCGCTTTAAATCTTAAGATGAATTTAGGATACAAAGAAATATTAGATTATATAAAAACAATTCAAAATAAAGTAACTGATAATTATGAAGTTATTTTCTTTCCTACTTCAATTTATTTAGATTTATTTAAAAAAAGTGGCTACTTAGTTGGGGCTCAAAATGTTCATTTTGAAAACAAGGGAGCTTATACTGGAGAAATATCTCCTTATCAACTTAAAAGTTTAGGTGTAGATTATACCCTTGTAGGTCATAGTGAAAGGCGTCTTCATTTTAAAGAGAATGACATATTAATTAATGAAAAAGTAAAAGGCGCTTTAAAAAACCAATTAAAAGTAATTTTATGTGTTGGCGAAACAGATGAAGAACGTTTATCTAATAAAACATATTCTGTTATAGAAAACCAATTAAAAAATAATCTACAAAATATTGATTTAGAGGACGTAACCATAGCTTATGAACCAGTATGGGCAATAGGTAGTGGCAAAACACCAACTAAAGATGAGATAGATGAAGTCGTTTCATTTATAAAGAAAAAAGTTAAACAAGAAAACGCTATAGATATAAGAGTATTGTATGGTGGAAGCGTTAATAAAGAGAATATTAAAGACATAATGAGTATTGAATCTGTAGATGGTGTTTTGGTTGGTTCATCATCTATTGATCCTAATTATTTGATATCAATGATAGATATAATTGATTAGTGTATAATAAATGTCTAATTTGACAAAAGAGGGTATAAAACCCTTTTTTGTTTTGGTATACTAAAATTGGGTGAAGGCAAATGGATATCAAAGAATTAGAAGTAATGCGGATTTCTTTACAAAATATTAAAGATGAGTTAATAAAGAAAAAAGCAGCTATCAAAACAGGGATAGAAATATATGACTTTGAGTCATATAAAAATGCTCCCCTTGAAATCAGAAAATGGCTTAGCGAAATAATTAAGTCTATGATTACTAAGAGTACGGAATTAGTTACTGGGCGAGATAGTTCTAAAACTCTTAATGATAATTCTAATTCAGACGATTCTGTTTCCAAAACCAATGCTGTAACTGTAAATAAAAATCAATCTAATGAACAAGGTGGTATTTCTATGACAAAAAGAAGTAGTCATTTTAGAAGTGCTCCACCAAGTGATAAAGCAGCATAATAAAGAGGGGTTTTATATAAAAGAAGATGTATTATTACATCTTTTTTATTTGATAAGTCTTTTCGACAAATATCGCCTTTTAATATTTATATAATAGGCTCGAAGGATAGATTGGAGGATATTTATGAAGAATATTAGGGTTTTAATGGTAGATGATAACGAGAACTTAGTTACAATGATTAAAGAATATTTTGCAACTCATTTAAGTATCGACATTGCTTTAGAAGCATATGACGGTGAGCAAGCAATGGAGGTAATGGAAAAACATAAAGATGATTTTGATGTTTTAATACTTGATTTAATAATGCCAAATAAAGATGGTTTATATGTACTAGATGAAATGAAGAAAAGAAACATCAATAAATCTGTTATAATATCTACATCTTATAATGCAGCTGATATGATAAGAAGGGTTTCTGAATATAATGTAAATTATTTTATTTTAAAGCCATTTGAATTATCAGATCTTGAAAAAAGAATATTAGAATGCGCAAATAAAAAGAAAGATGATAGTAAGGTTATAAACTTATTACATAATAGTTTACAAATAACAGTTACCAAATTATTACATGAATTAGGTGTTCCATCTCATATAAAAGGGTATCAATATATTAGAGAAGGTATTATTATGTTATATGAAAATCCTCATATGATAGGAGGAATTACAAAGGAGTTATATCCAGAGATAGCTTCAAAATATAATACAACAGTCTCTAGAGTAGAACGTGCAATAAGGCACGCTATAGAGGTAAGTTGGAATAGAGGGGATTGGAATCTTATGGAAGAAATATTTGGTCATAGTGTTGATATCGATAAGGCTAAACCTACTAATTCAGAATTCATAGTAACAATATCAGATAAACTAAGACTTGAATTTAGAAAAGTAACAGCATAAAACTACATTAGTAGTTTTTTCTATGATATAATGCATATAGTAGGAGGATATATATGAAGTTAGTTTTATTACGTCATGGTCAGAGTGTATGGAATAAGGAAAATAGATTTACTGGATGGACTGATGTGGGTCTTTCAGAAAAAGGTGTTGAGGAAGCTAAAAGGGCAGGAGTTGCTTTGAAGGAACAAGGTTTTAACTTCAATATTGCATTTACATCTGTTTTAAAAAGAGCTATTGATACATTGGAGATAGCCTTAAAGGAAATGGGTATCGAATCAATTGAAACAAAATATAGTTGGAAGTTAAATGAAAGGCATTATGGAGCTCTCCAAGGATTAAATAAGGCTGAAACAGCAGAAAAATATGGAGATGAGCAAGTAAGGCTTTGGAGGCGAAGTGCTGGCACTAGACCTCCATTACTTGATATAGATGATGAGAGGTATCCAGGTAATGATCCTAAATATAGTAGTTTAAGTGAAGATGAATTACCAAGGGGTGAGAATCTATTTGATACTATAAAAAGGGTTTCAGAATATTTTGAAAGTGATATAAAAAAGGAATTAATAGAAAATAAAAATGTCCTTATATCAGCTCATGGTAATAGTCTTAGAGCTTTAATTAAATACTTAGAAAATATATCAGATGAAGATATTATCAATCTGGAATTGCCAACTGGAATACCTATTGTATATGAACTAGATGATGATTTTAAAGTAATTAAAAAATATAATTTAATTTAATACTTATAACATAAATCGCAATCAATTGATTGCGATTCTCTTATTATTAAGACAAAAAATAATAATTTTGGTACAATAATAATATATTATTAATTATGAGGTGGCATATGGGATTATTTGATAAATTCAAAAATGTTTTTGCAAAGAGCAATAGTGAAGATATAAAGGCTTATGATAAGGGATTATCAAAAACAAGAAAGACTTTTTTTGATAAACTAAATGTTTTAAATTCAAAATATAAGATACTCGACAGTGAATATTTTGATGAGTTAGAAAACATTTTAATAATGGCTGATATTGGTGTTAATACAGTAATGGATTTTATAGATAGACTTAAATGTAGAGTGAAAAAAGAAGGTATTACTGATGCCTCATTATTAACTGAAATTATCATAGATGAGTTATTTATTATTTATGTTGATGAAGATGTTATTTCTTCAAAGTTAAATTTAAATAATGAAGGTCCAACTGTTGTTTTGTTTGTAGGTGTTAATGGGGTAGGTAAAACTACTACTATTGCTAAAATAGCTCATCAACTTATTAGTGATAATAAAAAGGTATTACTTATTGCAGGTGATACTTTTAGAGCTGGGGCAGTTGAACAAATAATGGAATGGGGTACTAAGGTTGGAGCTAGTGTAGTTTCTGGAGATATTAATGCTGACCCTAGTAGTGTTATATATGATGGTCTAAATAAGGCACTTGATGATAATTATGACTTTGTTTTTATAGATACAGCAGGTCGTCTTCAAAATAAAGTTAATCTAATGAATGAACTTGGAAAAATAAAAAAGGTAATAGGTAATATTATACCTAATGCACCACACGAGACATTACTTGTAATAGATGCTACAACTGGTCAAAATGGTATTAGTCAGGCTAAGGTCTTTAAAGACCTAGCTAATGTAACGGGTATTGTATTAACTAAGTTAGATGGTACTGCTAAGGGTGGTATTGTTTTGGGTATTAAAGAAGCAGTAGGTATTCCTGTTAAGTATGTTGGGTTTGGTGAAAAGGTTGATGATTTAAAACCATTTGATATTGAAAATTATATTTATGGTTTGTTTAAAGGGATGAATGAATAATGGATAGAAGGACATATATAACTATTCTTTATGATTATTATGGAGAATTATTTAATGAAAATCAAAGAAGTTGTTTTGAAGATTACTACTTTCAAAATTTTTCATTAAGTGAGATTGGTGAAAATAATAAAGTAAGTAGAAATGCAGTTCATAAGACTATTAAAACTGTTGAAGATAAACTTGATTTTTATGAAGAAAAATTGAAATTGTATGAGAAAAGTGTTTTGTTAAGTAAAGTTATAGAAAAAATATCAGATGAAAAAATAAAAGAAGAATTAGAAGTATTAAAATAGCGGGTAATTATTACCCGCTATTCTTTTACAATCCATGCATTTGGTATATACCTTAAACCATCTTTTGATGCTGCTGTAGGCCTGTTAATTATCTTATTATCTATTATAAGGCCAGTAGATGATCCGCCATCTAGATTAACAGCATTATATGCTTTATAATTAGTCATAATCTCCGTCAAATCAACCATGTCAGCCCCAATACTATCAAGGTATCTTCCATCCATAATAAGGAATAAAACAATTCCATCTTGCCTCTGCCCAATGGCTGTTCTTGGTGCTGCTCCCCAGCCACCATTTCCTTTAATAAATGAAGGTTTTCCGTTAACTATTAAAAATGGTCCAAACTCTATTGCATCTCTTAAATTATATTTATCTTTTGCTGTACGTATATTATCTTTAGTAAGTATCAATTGGTTGTCATAGGTAAAGCCAACGACGCCACCACTAGCCTGAGGCCTTGGGCTTTCCCATATTAATTCACCATCTTGAATGATTGATCCAGTAGGTAAGCCACCATTCCCCATCCAATTTGGATCGGAAAAACCACTAGCATTTATAGCTATTTTAGCATTATTGTTTTTAGCAATCGTACTTACTTTTTGGCCAATATTCTTAAAGTTAGAAGCCATAGCTAATTCAACTTTAGAAGGGTCATATATTACTACAAGAAAACCTTTATATTTAGCAGTTTTAATATCAATTAATTTATACAGGTCATTATTAGGGTCTTTTTCTAATATTTGTTCTTCATATCTATCTTTATAAATTATCTCAATTTCTTCATCAATAAGTGATGGGTCAGTATCCTCATCAACTTCAATTATTATATTATTAGCCATTACTTCATTTATTGTTTTATCACTATAGAACCAGTGGGCTAGATATTGATGATTCATTGTAGTCATAGCACTTGTTATCCAAAAGTTTCTAAAATGAGGAATAGGACCATAAAGTATAAATAACCCAATACAGAAAAAAGCATCAAGTATAATGATGCAAATAATTAGTACTACGTTTTTTTTCTTTAGATTCAAATTCATCCCCACCTTAGAATATATACAATATAAATTTTATCATATTTTATGCTTCATATCTATAAAATAATTAACTTTTTATCATAAAATATGATATGATATTATCCATGAGGAGGTAACTATGTTTGATAATTTAGGAGACCGTTTACAAAAGGCAATTAAGAACATAAAAGGCTATGGCAAAATAACAGAAGATAATATAAGTGCAATTATGCGTGAAGTTAGAATGGCTTTGCTTGAAGCTGATGTAAACTATCAAGTTGTAAAAGAATTTACAAATAATGTAAAAGAAAAAGCATTAGGTGAGGAAGTTCAAAAGAGTTTATCTCCAAGTGAAGTTTTTGTTAAAATACTTAAAGATGAACTTATTAGTTTACTCGGGGAAGAAAAAGTTCCACTAAAAACAGATAGTAAATTAAATATATATATGCTAGTTGGGTTACAAGGTAGTGGTAAAACTACTACAGCTGGTAAGCTTGGTAATTATCTTAGAAAAAAATATAAGAAAAAACCAATGTTTATAGCATGTGACGTATATAGACCAGCTGCTATAGATCAATTAAAACAACTAGGTAAGCAACTTGATATATTTGTATATGAGGAAGGTAAAGGAAATCCGGTTGACATTGCTAAAAATGGTGTTTCATATGCTCGTGAAAATAATTATGATTTAGTAATAATTGATACAGCAGGTCGTCTTCATATTGATGATGATTTAATGGAAGAGTTAACATCCATTAGTGATGAAATTCCGTTAGATGAGACAATTTTAGTAATCGATGCAATGATGGGACAGGATGCGATCAATGTTATCGAAGGATTCAATAATAAACTAAAACTAACAGGAACAATTCTTACTAAATTAGATAGTGATACTAGGGGTGGTGTTGCTCTATCGGTTCGCCACTTAACTAATATTCCTATTAAGTTAGTAGGTGTAAGTGAGAAGTTAGATGGTATCAATGAATTTGAACCAAAACGTATGGTAGGCCGTATTCTAGGCGAAGGTGACATAATGTCACTGATTGAAAAAGCTGAGAGTGTAATCGATGAAGAAGCTGCAAAAGAGGCAGCTCGGAAATTAAATAAAGGCGAATTTGATTTGGAAGATTTTCTAACTCAATTAAAACAAATTAAGAAACTAGGTCCTCTTGAAAATATACTCAAATTATTACCAGGAGTATCTAAATTAGGTCTTAATAACATCAATATAGATCCAAAACAAATAGCTAGAATCGAAGCTATAATACTTTCTATGACTAAGAAGGAAAGAGGCAGTCCTGATATTATAAAAGCTTCTAGAAAAATAAGGATTGCAAATGGTAGTGGAACAACTGTTCAAGAAGTAAATAAATTGCTTGCTCAATATGATCAAATGAAGAAAATGATGAAAATGATGAAAAATGGCAATATGAAACTTCCATTTTAATTATAGGTAAAATAACATATTCAAAGAATCTACCTTGTCATATGATAAGAGTAGTAAAGGGGGATTTGAAATGTTATATGGTAGAAGACCAGGCTTTGGCATGGAACAAGCAGGTCCTATGATGGATCCTGATATGTTTGATGGATCTGGATGTCCAGGAAATCCTATTGTTGAACAACCGTTTGAAAGGTGTGTGACAAGAAATTTCTGTCATGAAGTGCAACATGTTTGTCCTATACACACAAGAATAATAAATAATCATATATTTAAACATACTTATGTACCGCAATATACATGTTCTGAAGAAAATATCTGTAGCAATATAGATCAAGGTTCTTGTTGCCAATTTAGATAACATATTATTGTATTAGAAGAGGGATTAAATGAATAAAGCATATAAAGCAATGATTGTAAGTTTTTTTGTCAACGCATCACTTGTAATAATGAAACTCGTTACAGGTATTATCACTAATTATAAAACTTTAATAGCAGATGCTATTCATTCTTTTAGTGATTTATCAACTGAT
>DUVE01000017.1 GCA_012841205.1 Mollicutes bacterium | reverse complement strand
TAGGGGTAGATCTTAAAAACAACAAGAATATTGATAAAATAATAGACAAGAGTAAAGAGATACTTAATGAACTTAATGAAATAAAACAAAATAGGGGTATAAACAAAAAAACTTTAAGAGCCCTTATCATCGGTATTCCTAATGTAGGAAAATCAACTCTTATCAATCGTTTAGTAGGTAAAAAGGTTACTGCTGTTGGAAATAAACCTGGTCTTACAAAGAGCTTGGATTGGATTAGGATAGGTGAGTTCTTAGAATTATTAGATAGTCCTGGTATGTTATGGCCTAAAATAGATGATAAAACTACTGCCTTAAACTTATCATCGATGACAGCTATTAAAGAAGAAATATTACCAATAGATGAAATTTCTATATATATATTAAAAATGATATCTAAATATTATCCTCTATCTTTAAAAGAACGATATGGAATTGAGGAAGTATTAGATGATAATATAATTGATGTTTTTGATTTAATTGGTAAAAGACGTGGTGCTATAGTAAAGGGTGGTGAAATTGACTATCAAAAGGTATATAATATAATAATGAGGGATTTAAAAGAAGGTTATTTAGGATCACTTACCTTTGATAGGTTTGATAATATGAAGGAGGATAAGAAATGACAAAGAAAACATTTCTAAAAAAACTTGAAGCATCTCTTGAGTCACTTGGTGAAGCTAAAACAAAACGTATTTTAAAAAAATATGAAAAAATAATAGACGATGAAGTTTTAGAAGGTAAAAAGGAAAAAGATGTTGTATTATCTTTAGGTAGCATCTATGTAATATCAAAATTGTATCTTGAAAATGATACTAAAAAGAGCAGTGATAAAGAAAAAGGTAATTCCACATTAGATTCAGTAATAGATAATGTTATTAATTCAGTTGAGAATTGGTTTGATAATATGGATTCTGATTTAGCAAAAAGAATACTTTTAATTCTAAGTTTTATTTTTATGGGTATTATAGCCCTCTTAGTTATTCAAATTCCATTTAAAATAATCGATTATTCAGGAAGAATAGTTATAAGTTACATCTTTGACAATTACTTTTTTTTAAAAACAATTCGTTCACTGTGGTCATTTGGTTTGGGAATTTGTTTCATAGTCATAGCAGTTTATTTTTCTGTTAAATTAATTGAAAAAACCATTGCCAGATATTCAAATAAAGCTGCTACTAATGAAATTGTAAAACCAAAAAAAATAGAAAAGAGTGAATCAACCACATCAAAATATAATGTAAGCAATAATGCTTGGGACGTTATATTTGTAATATTAAAAGTGTTTATATTTCTTCTAACCATGCCATTATTAATAATTCAATTTGGACTTGTTATGGGATTAATCTTAATTATCTTACTTATTATAAATGGAGTATTAATTTATGGGCCAGCTATTCTTCTATTTGGACTTATTATAATGGTATACGTTATTTTAGATATCATATATAGTTTTATTTTTAAAGGAGGAATAAAATAATGAAAAAGAATATAATTCTAATTTTTATTGCTTTCTGTTTAATGGCCCTAGGAATAAACTTAATGGTTTATGAAATAATGGATTTTGATATAGCTAAAAATTTTAAAGATGGAGCATTTACAAAAAAGGTTTGTACGTATGAGTTTAAAAAAGTAAAAAAAGATGTTGAGATTATAGTTGCAAATGATAGAAATGCATATATACAATTTGACAACAGTCTTGAAAAAGATAATTACAAAATAGTAGTAACATATTATAAGGATTTCTTTAAAATCGATAAATTATTTACTACAAGGGATGATACTGAACAAATTTATATTAAATATAGTAATAAAAAGGATTTGAAAAATATTAAAAAGGTTATTGATGTTACGATTGATGGTATTAAAAATAAGGAAGTATATGATTATCACAATGCTTTCTCACCAGTTGTAAAAGTCTATATAAATGAAGAAAATAAAGATGATTTCAGGATAAGAGATTAATATTTCTTATCCTTTATTACATAATATATTTATGTGGAGATGGTAAAATGATACAGGTTTATCAAAATAATACTCACAGATTATTTGTTAGTACGGAAGAACTTATGAAAGTATTTTTAGCTAGTGAAAATGATATAAAAAAGATTGATGATGCTAATTCTTTATCGATATTACTTAGTGCTATAAGGGTAATAAATAAAATGAATGAGGATAATCCAACTGCTAAAATTATTTCATTAGATGCTAATAGTACACTTTCTAAGTTTTTATTTGAATGCGCAGATAAAGGTGCTTTTGGGTTTAATAATGATTTTAAAAATAACATTTCTATAAATAAAGATGATGTATATGTTTATAAACGTATAAAGAAAAGATAATGAGGAACAAGATGATAGAATTATATAAATATGAAAATGAATTATATGAAAAAGGAATAAAATATATTGCAGGAATAGATGAAGTAGGACGTGGACCTTTGGTTGGTCCTGTTGTTTGTGCATCAGTTGTATTACCTCGAGATTTTATATTAGAAGGTTTAACGGATTCTAAAAAATTATCGGAAAAGAAAAGGGAATTGTTTTACGATATTATAAAAGAAAATGCATTAGGTATTGGTATTGGTATAGTAGATGAAAAAAGAATTGATGAAGTTAATATCTTACAAGCTACTAAAGAGGCTATGACTGAAGCTTTTAAAAATACACCTTGTGAGGTTGAACATGTTTTAATAGATGCTGTAAAACTTGAATTAGAAGTTCCAAGTACTTCTATAGTAAAAGGAGATTCTAAAAGTATTTCGATTGCTGCTGCATCTGTTATCGCTAAAGTAACTAGAGATAGGATGATGAATGAACTAGATAAGAAATACCCAATGTATGGTTTTAAAAGAAATAAGGGTTATCCAACCAAAGAGCATTTGGAAGCTCTTAATTTATATGGGATTACTTCTTCTCACAGAAAGACTTATGGTCCAGTATCTAGTGTAATAGAAAAAAATAATAATTGATTTTTTGAAAATTAAGGGAAATTTATGTTATTATGTATAATATATATTCGTAAGGAGTGATTAGATGGGAAAGAATCTTGTAATAGTTGAATCTCCTAGTAAATCTAAAACAATAGAAAAATATTTAGGTACTGATTATAAAGTGGTATCTAGTAAAGGGCATATTAGAGATCTTGCTACAAGTGGTAAGTATGGCTTTGGAGTTGATACTGAAAATAATTTTGAACCTACTTATCAAGCGATAAAGGGTAAGAAAAAAGTAATCGATGAACTTAAAAAGGAAGCTAAAAAAAGTGACTTCGTTTATCTTGCAACCGATCCAGACCGTGAAGGGGAAGCTATAAGCTGGCATTTAAAGGATGCTCTTGGTCTAAAAGATGATGAATATGATAGAGTTGTCTTTAATGAAATAACTAAAGACGTAGTTAAAGAAGCATTTAATAATACTCGTAAAATTGATGATAGTTTAGTTAAATCACAAGAGACTAGACGTATCTTAGATCGTATTATAGGTTTTCGTTTAAGTAAATTGATGCAATCTAAAACGGGTGGTAAAAGTGCTGGTCGTGTTCAAAGTGTTGCTTTAAAACTGATAGTAGATCGTGAAAGAGAAATAGAAGCTTTTGAAACTGTTGAATATTGGACAATTAAAGCTTTGTTTAATGATTTTGAAGCAACATTAGAAAAATATAATCAAAAAAAGCTTGAAATTAATAATGAATTAGAAGCTGATGAGATATTAAAAAAATTAACTAAGGCTTTTAAAATAGAAGATGTTTCTAAGAAAAGTAGAAAAAGGACATCAAAATTTCCTTTCATTACAAGTACTCTTCAACAAGAAGCTAGTACTAAGTTAAATTTTAGTGCTAAAAAAACTATGTCTTTAGCACAAAAATTATATGAAGGTATTGATTTAGGTTCTGAAACAACAGGTCTTATTACGTATATGAGAACTGACTCGACTAGACTTAGTGCTGACTTTATTAATAATACTTTTGCATATATTAAAGTTCATTATGGTGAAGATTATGTAGGTTATGTTAAAAAAGGTAAGAAGAAAGACAATGTTCAAGATGCTCATGAAGCTATAAGACCTACTAATATTAATCGTCATCCTGATAATGTAAAACAATATCTAAGTAATGATGAATATAAATTATATTCACTTATCTATTATCGTGCTTTAGCGTATCTTATGGCTGATGCTAAGTTTAATATGACAACTATCATATTAGATAATAATAATTATCAATTTAAAGCTACTGGTCAAACTTTAGTGTTTGATGGTTATTTAAAAGTTTATGGTGCTTATGAAAAAAGTGAAGAAAAGGAATTGCCACCATTTGAAAACTATAATTCAAATGTTTTAATTGCTACTGACATTTTAAAGGAACAACACTTTACTAAACCACCAGCTAGATATACAGAAGCTAAGCTTATTGAGGAAATGGAATCTTTAGGTATTGGAAGACCTTCAACTTATGCTAAAACAATGGATACAATTACTGCTAGAAACTACGCTAGATTGGTTGATAAAAAGTTTGAACCAACCGAAATAGGAATTGAAACTACTGATAAATTACAAGAATTTTTCAGTCATATAATAAACGTAAAATATACTGCTAATATGGAGAATGCTTTAGATGATATAGCAATTGGTCAAAAAGTTTGGTTTGAATTGTTGGATGAATTTTATAAGGAATTTGAACCAATGGTTAAAGAAGCATTTGATAATATGGAGAAGAAGGAACCAGAAAAAACAGGAGAAGATTGTCCTGAATGTGGTAGTCCTCTTGTTATTAGAAAAGGTAGATATGGTGAGTTCATATCTTGTAGTGGGTTTCCTAAATGCAAGTATATTAAAGGTACAACAAAACAAATAGTAGAAGTTGCTGATTGTCCAAAGTGTGATGGCAAAATAATTGAAAAGAACACAAAAAAAGGGAAAGTATTCTATGGATGTAATCAGTACCCTAAATGTGATTTTGCCCTTTGGGATAAACCAAATGGTGATAAATGTCCTGAATGCGATAGTTTACTTGTTTTAAAGAAAGATAAAATCAAATGTAGTAGTTGTGATTTTCAAAAATAAGTCAATTTATTAATTGGCTTTTTTTATAGTTAAGAATTCATTGTAATCTCTCTTGAAGAATTAAGTGTCCAAAAAAAAAGATAATACTAAATAAAACTACTAGAGTTGGTATATCCCGCCAATGATAATACCAAAATGTCACAAAAACAGCACTTTTAGTTCCACTTTATAATAATTCGTTATAAAACTTAAACATTTACAACAAAAGTGTTTAATGGTATAATTTGGTTATAACAATGTAGACATAGTTATCTAATGTTTTTACTGAAAGTAGGTATAAATATGAGTGTTACTTATCGTTTGAAAATTATTAATAATAATCGTATTCTCCCAATTACTGATGCTAATTCAACAGTTTTATCCGAGGTAGATAAATACACATTTGAAAACTTTAAAGATAAGGATGATCTGTTTTCAAAATACAACATCAGGAATATTAAAACTTCTAGAAATGATGTTGTTATCACTTATCAAAATAATGGAAGGGATCATTATATTAAAGATATTGTTTTTAGCGATGATGATCTTCTATTTGACATTAGAAAACTATATAATAAGCTTAATTTATATGCATCACCAGCAGATGAAACTAATATCAATTTTATTGGCCTTGTTGCCCGTACTTTTATTAATTTTAAGGGGTATGAAGGAATATGTGGTAACATATTAAATAAACTATCAATTGATTGTTCTAGTGAGTATTTTGCCTTTTTAAGAGGGATTTTTAAGGACCCTTCTAAAAATTATAGAGAAATTCGTGAACTTTATTTTCTTTCAAAATGGTTTGAAAATACTAAAAAAATGAATAATAATAGTAACATTAATGAAGAAGATGAAAATAAACAAATCAATATGTTTGAATATATGAGAGAAACTACAAAAGGGATTAGTAAATAGTCTCTTTTTTATTGTATAATATAAATATAAGATGGTGATAATTTGATGAATAAATATTTGGACATGTTTTTAAAACACATTAAAATTAATAGGGGGTATTCTAGTTACACGTTAGATAATTATGAAGCTGACATTAATGAGTTTAATCTTTATCTTGAAAAATCTAATTTGGATTTTAAAAAAATTGATTATCACCAAATAAAACCATATTTGATGCATCTACATGATTTAAAGTATAAAAGAACTACAATATCTAGAAAATTAAGTTCATTACGTAGCTTTTATAAATATTTATCTAAAGAGGGAATTGTAGCAGATAATCCTTTTATACTTGTTTCATTACCTAAAAAAGAAAAGAAACTTCCTTCTTTTCTATACTATAATGAACTAGATGATTTATTTGAAGTTCCTAATATGGATGAGCCACTAGGACAGCGTAATAGACTTATTTTAGAATTACTTTATGCAACAGGTATAAGAGTTAGTGAATTAGTTAACATTAAATTATCAGATATTGATAGCTTTAATAAAGTTATTACCATTACTGGAAAAGGTAATAAGATGAGGGAAGTTTTATATGGTGAGTATTGCAAGGAGTATATGGATATCTATTTAAACGATGGAAGAATTAGATTATTAAAAAATAAGAAGAGTGATCACTTAATTATAAATAATAGGGGAGATGCAATTACTACAAGGTCAATTAGATATATACTTAATAATATAATCAAAGAAACAGCTTTAAAGAAGCATATTACACCTCATACTCTGCGTCATACTTTTGCAACTCATCTAATTGATTCTGGGGCTGATTTACTTACAGTTCAAGAATTACTTGGTCATGAGAGTTTGAGTACAACACAGATCTATACTCATATTACTAATGAAAGGCTTAGAAATGTATATTTAAAGTCTCACCCTAGAGCACGTGATGAATAATGTAAAAAGATGTTAAGACATGATGTTTTGTTGAGAAAATATACCATTTTTGATATACTAATACTTGTGTGATAGAAAGGAAAAAGATATGCCAAAATATGTTTATGCCTTTGAAGAAGGCAACAAAGAAATGAGAAATTTATTAGGTGGTAAGGGGGCTAACTTAGCTGAAATGACTAATATTGGTCTACCAGTACCAAGAGGATTTACTGTTACTACTGAAGCTTGTATTAAATATTATGATGACAATATGGTAATAAGCGATGAAATAGTAAATGAAATTTTTGAAAAGATTGCTGAACTAGAAAACAAATCAGGAAAGAAAATGGGGGATATCAATAATCCACTTCTTGTATCTGTTAGATCTGGTTCTAGAGCTAGTATGCCAGGCATGATGGATACTGTTTTAAATCTAGGTTTAAATGATGAAGTAACTAAAGGATTTGCAGAGGCAACTAACAATACAAGATTTGCTTATGATTCATATCGCAGATTTATTCAAATGTTTGCTGATGTTGTTATGGGGTTTCCTAAATCATCTTTTGAAAGATTTTTTGATACAATCAAAGAAGAAAAAGGTGTAACAGATGACCTTGAACTAGATGCTGAAGATATGATTGAGGTTACTGAAAAATTTAAAGCTAACTATAAAGAATTATCTGGAGTTGATTTTCCGCAAGATCCTAAAGTTCAATTAATGGAAGCAATAAAAGCAGTATTTAGATCTTGGAATAATGATAGAGCTGTTACATATCGTAGATTAAATGATATTCCTAGTGATTGGGGAACAGCTGTAAATATTCAAGAAATGGTATACGGAAACCGTGGTAATGATTGTGGTACAGGTGTTGCCTTTACTCGTAATCCATCTACTGGTGAGAATAAATTATATGGTGAATATTTAATAAATGCTCAAGGTGAAGATGTTGTTGCAGGTATTAGAACGCCTGAATCTATCGAAACTTTAGAAAATATTATGCCAGAGGTATATGAAGAATTTGTAAGAATTACAGAAAAATTAGAAGATCATTATAGAGATATGCAAGATATTGAATTTACAATCGAAAATGGTAAATTATTTATACTTCAAACACGTAATGGTAAAAGAACTGCTGCTGCAGCTTTAAAAATTGCAGTTGATTTAGTTAATGAAGGTATGGTTACAAAGGAAGAAGCTTTATTAAAAGTAGAACCAAAACAATTAGATCAATTATTACATCCTAATTTTGATGCTCTTGCATTAAAGGCTGCAACACCAATTGCAACAGGCTTAGCTGCATCTCCTGGTGCTGCTACTGGTAAGATTTATTTTACTGCTGATGATGTAGTAAAAGCTGTTTCAAATGGCGAGAAAGATGTTTTATTAGTACGTCTTGAAACATCTCCAGAAGATATTGAAGGTATGAATTATGCCAAAGGTATATTAACTCTTCGTGGTGGAATGACTTCTCATGCTGCTGTTGTAGCTCGTGGTATGGGTAGATGTTGTGTATCTGGTTGTAGTGGTTTATCAATAGATGAACATGCTAAAGTTCTTACTACTAAAGATGGTAAAGTATTTAATGAAGGAGATTATTTATCATTAGATGGTTCAACTGGTCATGTTTATGGTGAACAAATTAAAACAGCAGAACCTACAATTAGTGGGGACTTTGAAATATTTATGGAGTGGGCAGATAATGTTCGTACTCTAGGAGTTAGAACTAATGCTGATACACCAAGAGAAGCTAAACAAGCACTTGAATTTGGTGCTGAAGGTATTGGGTTATGCCGTACTGAACATATGTTTTTTGAAGCTGATAGAATTTTTGCAATGAGACAAATGATTACATCAGAGACTGTAGAACAAAGAGAAGAGGCTTTAAATAAAATTCTTCCATATCAAAGAGATGACTTCGAAGAATTATTTAGAGTTATGAAGGGTTATCCTGTAACTATTCGTTACTTAGATCCACCACTTCATGAGTTCTTACCTCATACTGATGAAGAGATTAAACCTCTAGCTGAATCACTTGGTATGACTTTTGAAGCTTTAAAATCACGAGTTTTATCACTTCATGAATTCAATCCTATGATGGGACATCGTGGTTGTAGACTTGCAGTAACTTATCCAGAGATTGCTAAAATGCAAACTAGAGCGGTTATTGAAGCTGCTATTAATGTAAATAAAGAAGGTCTAAATGTATCTCCAGAGATAATGATTCCATTAGTTGGAGAAATTAAAGAATTAAAATATGTAAAAGATGTTGTTGTTGAAACAGCTGATGCAATTATTAAAGAAGCTGGAGTTGATTTAACATATCATGTTGGAACTATGATAGAAATACCAAGAGCTACT
>DUVE01000103.1 GCA_012841205.1 Mollicutes bacterium | reverse complement strand
GCCCACCTTTTATCGGTTGTATCGTAATTGAACCACCCAGAATCATTTTCAGTAGTGTTTACCCATTTTGATCCATCCCATTTAATTGGTGTCATACCTTCTGCTAATACAGGGGCATTTGGTCCTCTTACATAGTTATCTATTGTACTTGTAACATTCACTGATGTCTTAGTTCCTGATGCTGTTAAGTCTTTCCATTTATCTTTTCCTATGATCGTTACATATAGTTGGTCATTTAGCTCTTTAATTAATAATTTTTCATAATTTGATGAATCAATATTTAAGTGTTCCTTCACATTTGTTTCATCTACTTGTGTTGGATCAAAGGAATCATTCTCTAACTTCTTTAATTCAACTGCCTTTAAAACCATCTTAGCATTAGTCTCAAAAGTACTTTTCTTAGAACTTTCTATCATATTTGATATACCAGGTACTGCTATAGCTAATATTATTGCTAGTATTACTATTACTGCTAAAAGTTCTACTAATGTAAATCCTTTATTTCTTGTCATCAATACACACTCTTACTTCTATGGTATACATAAAGTATAACATTAAAGAAATCAATTGTAAATGTTCTGTTGTCTCGCTTAGGTGTATACTTGTCGTTAGTTTTTTTCACATTTTCTTATAATTTACAATTAAAAAATCAAGATTTTAATCTTGATTCCGTAAATTATAATTGTTTGTTAATCATAATCAAAAACATTCCATATTATTTTACAACAATATGCGCCTTATAATTTAAAACCCCATTTTCTAATGTGAAACGAATATAACTTGTTTCCTTTTGAATAGTTTTTTTAGCGTCTCTTGGATCTTCTAGTTCATCTTCTTCAATATATCCTTGTTCTATCAAATCAGATATATATATATCAAGTGGGACACCAGTGATTACTTGATTAGATAAATTATAGTCAGCAATATAATCATTAGCTTTATTTTCAAATCTAGTAACGAGTAAATTATACGTATTATCTTGTGATTCAAACAAAACCTCTTGAAGTCTTGGAATCGTTACAACAGCAATAACAGCTAATATGACAATAACAGCTAGTAATTCAATTAATGTAAAACCTTTTTCCATATAACCTCCTTACATATTATAAAGTAGATCAAAAACAATTGCAAAATCTATCGAAAAATAATATAAAATAAGCGCTGCTATACTTAGAAAAGGACCAAACGGTATAACATTTGTCTTCTTAACAGCAAGAATTATAATCGATACAGGTAAAGCGATAAACGATGCAAAAGCAACAGCAATAATACTTGTCTGCCACCCTAAAGCAAGTCCAATAATTATCATAAGTTTTATATCGCCACCACCAAGTGATTCCTTTTTAAAGAAAAAATCACCAAGTATCTTTACAATTAATAAAAAAACAAACGGGATGATAATATCAACTAATATAACTGCAACATCCCCACTTAACATTAACTTTCCAACAATCAGCATAATAGCAGAGAAAAGAATTACTTCATCAGAAATTATCATATATTTGATATCAGTTAAAATTACGATTAACGAAGTAGATGCAAAAACTAAAGCAATAAATAATTCTCCTGTAAAACCGAAAACCAAATACGAAATTACAAATAATATCCCTGATGATAATTCAATAAGAGGATAAATGAGACTTATCTTCTGCTTGCATTCCCTGCACTTTCCAAGTTGTAATATATAAGATAGTATTGGTATTAATTCAAAAAAACCTAACCTCTTCTTGCATTTTGGACAATGTGAATCTGGTTTAATAAGTGATATATTATTTGGCAGTCTGTAGCCCACCACATTGTAGAAAGAACCCATAATTGTTCCAAATAAAAAGAACAGTATCATGTATAAAATTTCAATTGTCATAACTTCCCCCTATTCGAGTCCCATTTCACCATATATACCAAACATTGGTAGAACAACTGATAATAGAATAGCACCAACAACAACAGCTAAGAAAACAATCATTGCAGGCTCAATAAAAGTTTTTACCTGATTGACAGCATTCTTATGTTCTTCTTGATAATAATCTGCAACCTTCCCCATCATAGGACCTGGTTGCCCTGTTCTTTCTCCAGTAACTAACATCTCATAAGCAACAATTGGAAAAGCCCAATGGTTTTTAAAAGAAGATGATACTGGTTCACCACGTGCTATATTAGTAATGGCATCAAAAATCAACATTTTATATATTTCATTGTTTGTTATCTTACTTAATATTTCCATACTACTAGTAATAAAAACATTATGATTCCATAACGAAGCAAAAGTTTTAGAAAACATAGTCACTTCGTTATATATTATTATTTTACCAACAATCGGTGTATGCATCAATATCCATTGCATTATCGATCTAAATAGTTTTACATTTTTATACATAAAGTAAAAACCAACAATCAAACCAACAAATCCCAAAATAAGGAGCAATGCATTATTTATAAGAAAATCACTAATAGCTATAATAGTTAGAGTTAAAGTTGGTACTTCTGCATCTGCATCTCTATACATATCAACAAAAGATGGAATAACAAAAACTAAAAGAAAGACTACAACAGTCATTGCAAATATGAAGATAACAGTTGGATATGTCATAGCTGACTTCATTTGTTTTCTAGTTTTTGATACAGAAGAATAGTATTCAGCCATATCGTCTAATGTCTCTGAAAGGTTTCCAGAAAGTTCAGCTGATTTCACCATGTTAATAAGTAGTTTTGGAAAAGAATCCCCTTGCTTCTCAAGCGCCTCACTAAAATTATCACCCATTGTTAAATCATATATAATTGCCTTATATAATGTTTGAACAGAAGCCTTTTTAGTTTGTTTACTTAATATTTTTACTGAATCAACTAAAGGTATTCCAGATTTAATATATGTAGACAATTGCGTAAGGAAAAAAACAAGTTCACTAACTTTCATTTTATGTTTGATGCTAAACATAGAAAGTTTAAAACCTTTAGCAACTTCTATCTGGTATACCTCATAACCTTCAGCAAGAAGATACGAATGAACATCAAGTTTTGAATAAGCAGATAAATAACCTTTCTCAATTTTTTCATTAGAGTTTTTACCTACGTAATGATACATTACTTTCTTCTCACTACGAGCTGCATCCTCTGCATCAAAATCGATAAGTAAGGCTTGACGTTTCATTTCACGTTTATTTCTAGCGTCCTTTACAAGACTTAAATTATTAAACCATTTATTAATTCCTTTTTTCAAGTTTTCTATCATTCGTTTTAAACTTGTAGAAATTCGTTGGAAAAACTTGGCCATTCCCTTAAACAAAGATATAACTCCACTTTTTATTTTAGTTCCGATTTTGTTAAGTATAGAGACTACACTTTCATAAATTTTCTTACCTAGTTTTTTTAATCCATTCCATAAAATAAGTGGTATTCTAATTAATAATTTGAACATCTCGATAATACCATTTAATAAGGTAGTAAATATAAATTTTATTGACTTAAATAAAATATCACCCAATAACCATTTTAAAAATTTATAAATATAAATGACAAATACTTTTATTCCTTTGTAAATATAAATAATAGATATTTTAAGACCTTTGAAAATTGAAACAAACAGAATTCTTAATCCTTTATATAAATATATAAATATATTTTTACCAACAATCAAAACGGACTTTAGTATGATAGCAAGTCCTTTATAAATATAAATAATCAACAATTTTAGCGCTTTAAAAGCAGATAATATTATATGTTCAAAAATAATTACCTTAAGTAAGAAATAAGCACCTCGGCCAATTAATATTACACCTTTAAATAAATATTTAAATAATGAGAGGGCAAATGAAAAAACTCCTTTTACTAAATTAAGAAAAAGTAACCCTACTTCGCCAACCCCTATTACAAACCACTTAAAAGGTAGTAACAAACTCCATATATTCATAAAGTTGCACCTCCTAAGACGAGTTCCTATCATAACTAAGATTATAGCATAAAAGTCTAAAAAATAAAACTTTTTCCATATATTTTCATATATTATCGTGAGGAGGTATTCTTATGTTTAATCGTCTTCTAAACAAACCACAAATGTATCCGCTTTTTGGCAGTCAAATGGGCGCTATAGCAAAGACAGGTTTTAATTGGGGTAATTTTTTGGGAAATACCCAAAAAGTTCTAAGCATAATCAATCAAGCTATACCTGTTTTCTATCAAGTAAAGCCCATCTTTAGCAATGCAAAAACAATCTTTAAAGTTATGGGAGAAATGGGTAAAATAAATAATAACCGTAGTGATAGTAACAACAATAGTACTAATACTTCTACGGTTAATGTTAATTCAGATATACCAAACAATTTAAATGAAGGCCCTAATTTTTTTGTTTGATAGAAGTTTTAAGTTTTAAGATTTGTCTTTTAAGCATTATTCTCTTTAAAAAATATCTTCGAGGTATTAAATCATATAATATCTCTTTTTTCTTTAATTCTTTTATTATATTTTCCTTATATAATTTACTTTTCTCAATTCTAAGTATCGGTCCTAAGATATAATCTTTTCTACTATACCTTTTTTTTCCCTTTTTAAAATGAACAACTAAATATATTATATTATTTTCTTTTACGAGAGTCTCACCTGCTATATAAAAACCTAGCAAACAAACTTTTTTACGCAAAAAATAATGGTCAGAATTAGTTTGTACTACTATATCTGATACATTTGTTAATTTTTCTAAGCCATTATTTAATATCTCAACTATTTTATAACTACCCAAACCAGAGATAACAACTGTATCTATCTCTTCTTTTTTTACAGGCTCTAAACCATCACCTAATCTAAGATCTAATTTACCCTTCATATTATATTTTTCAACATTATTTAAAGCTTGATTCAAGGCTCCTTCTTTAACATCGACACCTATTGCCTTAAGTTTTGGATTGTTTTGCAACAAATATAAATCAAGTAGAGCATGATCACAACCTATATCGACTAATTTTGCATCACTTCTAACAAATGATGCAATTGTCGATAATCTCTTTGACAATTTAATCATTTAAATATTCTTTTAATTTACGAGATCTAGAAGGATGTCTAAGTTTACGTAGTGCCTTAGCTTCGATTTGTCTAATACGCTCTCTTGTTACATTAAAAATGTTTCCTACTTCTTCAAGAGTCCTAGAAGTACCATCTACTAATCCAAATCTTAATTTAAGTACTTCTTCTTCTCTTTCAGTAAGGGTTTGAAGAACTAATGAAATATCATCCTTTAACACTTCATTTATAGCATATTCCTCTGGACTCATATTATCAGAATCAGCTATAAAATCTCCTAAATGTGAATCTTCTTCTTCACCAATAGGTGTCTCTAAAGAAAGTGGATCTTGAGATATTTTAAAGATTTCTCTAACTTTTTCAACGGTCATCCCCATCTTTTCAGCTAGTTCTTCTTCTTTCGGTTCTCTATTTAATTCAAGTGTCATTTGACGTTGAATTCTTTTTAACTTATTAATAGTTTCAACCATATGAACTGGAACTCTAATTGTTTTAGCTTGATCCGCTATTGCTCTTGTTATAGCTTGTCTTATCCACCAAGTTGCATATGTTGAAAATTTAAATCCCTTAGTGGCATCAAACTTATCCACTGCTTTCATAAGACCAATGTTTCCTTCTTGAATTAGATCAAGAAAAGATAAATTA
This sequence comes from Mollicutes bacterium, assembly GCA_012841205.1. GTDB lineage: Bacteria > Bacillota_I > Bacilli_A > RF39 > UBA660 > UBA5348. Next base: position 4,091 of record DUVE01000103.1, on the reverse strand, counting down.
CGTCCTACATACCTCTTTGCTATACTTACAACTAAACGAAGATTAGATTCAGCAAGCATATTTTTAGCTTCTTCATCGCCTTCTGCCACTCTTTCAGATAACATCTGCTCTTCTTCTAACGACAATAAGCTTATTTTACCAATTTCTTTTAAATACATGCGAACAGGATCATTGATGCTTACATTTTTCGGTAATGATAAATCTTGTAAGTTATCCTTACTTTCCCCTTCTGGAGCTTCATCAGCAGCTACATCTTCAGATACAACATCGATGCTTAACTCATGAAAAGCATTATAAAGTTCATCTAATGAATCACTATCCATTTCTAATCCTTTTAATTCCTCTGCCAGTTGTTCATACGTAATGTAACCTTTTTCTTTTCCCTTATTAATAAGATTTTTTTTGCGTTCCTCAAAAGTTCTTATTTCACCCATTTAAATCCACTCCTTTTTTAGTTCAATAATTTTTTTAGCAATATCTGCTTTATCAATATCGCTTTTACTTTCTTTCATTAATTCTTCCAAACGTTTTTGTTCTAAATTAACAGTATATTCATTCAAAACCTTAATATAGTCATCGATTTCTTCATTTATATACTCTTCTGGTAAAGGCAAATCAAAAATTTGATTTACAATCTCTACTAATTCTTTTTTATCACCTAAGAAGGCTGTAAAATCTGCTATATTAATATTTTCATACTTCTCATAAAAAGACGTAATCTCACAAGCTAATAAGCGGTGTTCCCTATTTGGAATAAACACATTACTATCATCAACAATTCTAATAACTTCTTTATATCTAAGCATATAAAATAGTAATCCCTTATAAGCTTTTTCATACCTATTCATCTTCTTTGATGGTTTTATAAGTTCTGGTTTTATTATTTTGTTTGTCTCTTCTTTTTTAATGATTGAAGATATAGTATTAAGCGAAACACCTGTTTCGTTACTTAATTTTTGTAAAACCAAATCTCTTACTATTTTATCATTAACAAATTTTAACTCTTTAATTACTTCATTAATATAATTTGATACATCAACACTATTTTGTAAGTTTTTATTTTCTTTATATATAATCATTTTATAATCTATTAATGAAATAGGATTTTCAATATGTTCTTTTAATCTTTCTATTCCATATTTATTTATATAATCATCAGGATCTAACTTATCTTCTAATCTAATTATTTTTGGTGTAATACCAACTTTTTGTAGTTCCTCTGCACAAGAAACAGTTGCTTTATTACCTGCGTTATCTCCATCAAACATAAGTATTACATCAGTTGATAATCTTTTAATAAGTCTTGCTTGTTCACTTGTTATAGCTGTTCCCATAGTAGCAACAACATTATTGATTCCTACTTTATAAAGAGCTATAACATCCATAAATCCCTCTACTACTATTACTTGTCCACTTTTACGAACAAACTCACGAACCCTGTGGTAATTATATATCATTTGGCCCTTTTTGAATATAGGAGATTCTTTTGAATTAACATATTTTGAAGAATCAGTTGTGTTGTAGATTCTTCCACTAAAAGCAACAACCTTACCATCTATATCAAATAAAGGAAACATTATACGATTAGAAAAAACATCATAATAGCCTTTATCATTGTAATTACACAATCCACTTTCCTCTATCCCCTTATCATCATGTTTACTTGCCTTAAGCATTTTGTAAAGTTTATCACCTTTATATGATATACCAATACCAAACTCTTTAATAATCTCTTCATTAATTCCCCTATCTTGGAGATATTTTAATGCATCTTTTCCACTAGCAGTTTTTAAATTGTTTTGGTAATATTTCATTGAGAGATCATACATTTCATAATATTTTGATAAATGAGAAACACTTTTTTTAGTGATTGGTCCAATATCTAATTGTATATTTACCTTATCAGCGATCTTTTTAACAGCCTCCAAAAACGATATGTGCTCGTATTCCATTAAAAAGGTAAATACATTACCACCAACACCACATACAAAACATTTAAACATTTGCTTATCCTGAGTAACACTCATACTAGGATTATGGTCATCATGAAAAGGACAAACACCAAAATAGTTTTTACCCTTTTGAACAAGTGGCAGATATTCTGAGACTATATCGACAATGTTAACACTATTTCTAATTTCTAGTATCTTTTCATCACTAATACGAGACATAATATCACTACTTCCTATCATATTATTCTACAAGGACAAGCCATTTTCCCCTATTTATTTCTTTTTCTAAAGCTTTTATCGATTGTTATCATACAATTTTAAAATATGTTTGTCAATAAAAAAAGCCTATATATAATAGACCATTTTATATTAATCTTTTTTAACACTAGCTTTAGTTGTTGTAGTTTTTTTAGTTGCTGTAGTTGTTTTCTTAGCTGGTTCTTTTTTATCAGCTGCTTTTGTTGCAGTTTTCTTTGCTGGCTCTTTTTTATCAGCTGTTTTTGTTGTGGTTTTCTTTGCTGGCTCTTTTTTACCAGCTGTCTTTGCAACTACTTTTTCTTCTTTAACTTCTGCTTTTGTTGTAGTTTTAGTTTTAGCACCTTCTAATTTCACAGCCTTTGCTTTATACTCTTTTCCATCTAGTGCATCTTTAGCAATACTAACTAAATCAGTAAATGTAGAAGGACTATCGATAGCTATTTCTGATAACATCTTACGATTGATAGCTAACCCTGCTTTATTTAATCCATTAATAAATTTAGAATAACTAATTTCATTTTCTCTACATGCAGCATTAATTCTAACAATCCAAAGTTTTCTAAAGTTTCTTTTGTTTTGTTTTCTATCTCTATATGCGTAAACACTAGAATGCATTACTTGTTCATGTGCTGTTTTAAATAAACGATGCTTACTACCAAAATATCCTTTTGCTTGCTTTAATATCTTTTTACGGCGATTTCTTGCTACTGCTCCGCCTTTAACTCTTGTCATTGTGTTTTCCCTCCTTTAATTTTAAATCAGTGTTTTTATTCTCTTGTAATCAGATTTACTAAGTGTAGATCCCGCTCTATTTTTACGATTAACTTTTGCAGTCTTCTTTCCAGTGTTATGTCTACTCCCTGGACTTCCAATAGAAATAGTACCGCCAGGTCTTACCTTTAATACTTTTTTTGTACCTTGATGAACTTTCATTTTTGGCATAATAATTCCTCCTTATTTCTTCTTAGGAACAAGCATAATATACATACTACGCCCTTCCATTTTAGGTTGTTGTTCAATCTCACTTTTATCAGTTAAAACTTCAGCAAATTTAACTAAAACTTCCCTACCTAATTCAGTATGTGCTAACTCACGACCTCTAAATCTAACAGTCACCTTTATTCTGTGACCCTTTTCTAGATATTTAGTAACGTTTTTAACTTTAGTATCGAAATCATGTTTATCGATATTAACCGACAATCTAAATTCTTTTAATTCCGTACTACTTTCACGTTGCTTTTTAAGCGATTCTTTAGCCTTCTTCTTTTTCTCATACTTAAACTTGTTATAATCCAGTATTTTACAAACAGGAGGATTAGCATTCCCGTTTATAAGAACTAAATCAAAACCTGCGTAACTAGCTAAAGTTAAAGCATCTGCTTTAGTTTTTACTCCTAATTGTTCCCCATTCGGCCCAATAACCAACATCTGATTGTGCCTTATTTGCTCATTAATCGGCAAATCTCTTTCTTTTCCTGCTATGAATAGCACCTCCAATAAATATAAAAAGTGAATACAATGTATTCACTCAACCTAAAACAACTATAATTTATAGTAGTAATTTCGGCGTTTACCCAAAGCTTCTTGCAATCAGGTGAGATAAATACATCTTCTTTCCTTTTCTTAATTGTATCTAGATTATATATCAATAATCCTTATCTGTCAACTTATTATATGTTAAAACCTTATAATTATTTACTTTTAATATGATATAGAGTCAAACATTCTTTTTATTTCATTATCAGTTAAAGCTCTTTTGTAGATACGAACATCATCAATTATACCTTTATATCTATACACAGGAGGATTGTTTGTTTCAAATCCAATTCCTCCAACATCACTTGTGTGATATCTGTTATTCCACTCACGAGCTGCCTCCTG
>DUVE01000102.1 GCA_012841205.1 Mollicutes bacterium | reverse complement strand
TTTGCTTCTCTTTCCTGAAGCATCATAATAATAAGCAATAATATGAGTCCCATATCTTTTGATGCTTATCTCTTTTGTATATGCTTGTTCTAATCCGTAATTTTCTTTATATATCTTTTTATTAGCAGCTTCTGGATATGTAATTTTAACCCTTGCCACTTCATTTTCAGTACTTGGTGCGATTCTCTCGATTGTAGGGGCAGGTAGTTCTGACTCTTCTACTCCGATATTGCCTATATAAATATAGTCCCTTCCTACTGCTGTTCTCTTGGAAACCAAGTTACCATTATTATCATATACGTTGTCCGGCTTCTTAGCTCTTGCCTCTATCATTACATTTTCTGTTACTGTGAATTCTTCCGTATAAGGCATCCAATCACTATCGCCTACTCTATATTCTTTTATAGTAGCTTCTTCATCATAATTTATTTTTACCTTTACTTTTTCTACTAATTTATAGCCATAACTATCTGGCACAATATCTACTAACACTGTCCCTAGTGGAGGAATTATTACTTCTTTATTGTCTAATTTATATTTTATCCATATGTCTTCCACCCTTGAAAGAGGTACTACAATGGGGCCTGTATAATCATTCCACATAAATGAACCATCGGCTCTAACTTCTCCAGGACTACCTAATCGCCACTGTCTATCACTTGCATTTAAAGGATAATATAGTGTCATCGTTATCCAACCATCCCACATTTCAGTTATAACTTCACTAGTGACTCCTGAGGCGCAATCTTCTTTTAAAGCGATTGATTCATCATATCTTATTTCTGCCTCATCAAAATTCTTTACTGCACACTTTCCAACAGCATCACTCCAAAGAGCTAGAGCTATTTCACCTGTTTCTTTCACTATTATTGCACCACTATCTGGCATTTCCCCTTGAGCGTCTAATTTATCCTTATCTTGAGGATAAATTACTTGGAATCCCTTTGGACTATCACCTATTAATATATCGTTTATACGTTTATATTTTGAAGCTCTCATCAAGCCATATGCCGTATCTATAAATGCTGCTTCACGCGCTTTTCTTATTATTCCACCAATTCCTGGCACTGCTATTGCTAATATAATTACTAATATTGCCATGACTGCTAGTAACTCTATTAAAGTAAAACCTTTTTGTTTCACCATCTATCACCTCACGTTACTTCTATAAAATATATTATCATATTTTTTTATCTTTTTTCGGCACCAGCGCATTCCAATTTTTTCCTTTTTCGTTATGATTTTTAAACGTTCGACAAAAAATAAATACACTTATTAATAATAAGTATCTTTAACATCACAAACGATTTGATTTATTTGATTGTTTTTGATAATCATCTAATTCTCATTAACAATTTCTGTGCTATATAAAATTATTCCTTTTCCTTTTTCTAAAATTCTCGTCTCCTTATAATTCTTTTTTACCGAAGAATTAGTTTCTTCATCGTAAACATCAATAACTCTTACACTCTCAATTATTAATCGGTCATCTTTCATACTTGTAATTGTATTAGTAATTAAACCATCCACACTTTTCCAAGACATATTTTCATATGGCATTCCAACTAGAATTTCGGTTGGGTAAATTATAGAGACCACTTTACCATTTACAATATGTTTCCCAGATTCAATAATTTTCTCAGGCATAATTTTATATAACATCTCTGCAGTAATAGTTTCATCATCATTCTTAATTTCATATTCAGTTAATACTATTACATCATCGCCTTCCTTCGTTACTGAAGTGACTTTCAATTGATATTCATTGCCATCTCTTTCAACGTTAAAAGTCATACCCTTATCTGGAAACAATTCTGGTAAGTTGTTTATAACCATCTGATCATTGTTTTTATTCTCATCCCTCTTAAATGGTTTTAATTTAAAAAAGATTACTCCCAAAACAATTACACCTAATAATATTAATATTAAACCCTTTTTCATATGCATAACCCTCTTTTTATTCTACTATTTTAAATTCAATTTTAGTAACATGACTATAATCACCTGCTATACCAGTCGTTAAAACCTTTGGTCTTCCTGGTTGTAAATCTTCAACTACTTGAAACATTGATTTTAATTTATTATCGTCATCATCTTTTAAAATTATTTCAACTTTAATATTTTTAATTTTTTCTGTATTATTCAACATTTTAGCTGTTAAAGTTGTTACACCACTATCATAAGAAGTTGTTATGTCGCTAAATGTTACCTTATCTAAAATGACATCTTCATTTGACTTGCCATCCTTAAGTTCAACTTTTGGTTGATCTTTAAGTTTGTTATTATTGACAATTAAAACAGTCGTTACTGTACCTAAAATTAAAAAAGCAGCAACTACTAATATTATTTTTTTCATATATCCCTCCACTATCATAAATTATACATT
>DUVE01000101.1 GCA_012841205.1 Mollicutes bacterium | reverse complement strand
GACTAAGAAAATTCTTAGTCTTTTTTTAAATAATCTTTTCCTTTAAAAGGTTCTTCTTTAAGTAATTTATTATAGTTTTGTTGTCTTAATACTTCGTATACCATTATAGCTGCACAATTAGATAAATTCAAAGCTCTTGTTTTATTTGTCATGGGTATTCTCATACATCTATCTAAATTATCACCAAGTATTTCTTTTGGTATCCCAGTACTCTCCTTACCAAAAATTAAATAAATATTTTCATCCGGGTTACTATAATCAAAAGTTGTATGCGGTTTATCACCATACCTTGTCAAATAATAATATACTCCATCATTCTTCGATTTAAAATCTTCATAATCTTCATATACTTCATAATTAAGATATTTTAAATAATCTAATCCGCTTCGCTTCATATGCTTATCATCTAATGAAAAACCAAGAGGTTTTATAAGATGTAATTTGGAATCTGTTGCTACACAAGTCCTCATAATATTGCCTGTATTACCTGGTATTTCTGGTTGATATAGGACAATATTAATCATTTGTTTTCACCTACATTATATTTTTTAAGTAATTCCTTAACAATTTGAACACTCAAGTTTTCGTCACTTATAAAATCTACTAATTTTGTATGATCATATACTGCAACTGCTGGGACTTTGTTTAGGTACTTATTTTGTTGTCTAAGAACTTCATTGTTGTATAAACTATCAAACATTGTTTCAAAGTTTTCCATCTCAATATCATCTACATTAAGGTAAACAATATTTTCCCTTAATTCTTTTTCAATTATGAATTCTTGTAGTTTTTTTTCGAATTTACGACAATTGGCATCATTTGTTTTTCCAAAATAAACTACAGCGTAAGGATTTTCTATTATATAATTATTAAGCTCGCTTCTTTTAATCTCCTGAATGTAGTTTGTTATAATTGCTCTATTATTACCTTCTTCTTTATACACAGAGTGCCACTTAAGAGCATACACACAAACTATTATAGTTACACTTAGAAAAATAATTAAAGTAACAATATTTTTATTTTTTTTCATTAAATCGTCCCTACTTTCACAATAATGTTATCTTATTTATATATAGTATTTTGTTTTTTTGGAAAGCGTTATCCAGTCGTCCACATTAACATAATCGCATTCATCTATTTTATATGGTTCTACCTCTTCGATTTGATTAAATGTTATTAGTGTCAAATATGGTTTACTTGACCATTTTTTAATTTGATTCGCATTAAATTGTAACCCTTTTTGATTCTTAAGTACAAAATCCAGGGACTCTTCTTTAGTAAGTTTTTCTGTATTAACTACCTCTTTTACTTTTGCTTTGAACCTTATCATATTAGTTCCATCTTTTTCTATGAAGTATAATACATCTCCCTTCTTTGTTTTAGAAAAAATTGATTTTTTTGTAGATGAACCACGAAGAAGTTGCGTTTTCTTACCATTTTTTATGTTTTCCAATCCTTTTGTAGACTTTCTCAAAAAGACAAGATGCTTAATCTCATTATTATTATATATTTCAGTATAGAATTCTTTCCATATTTTTAGTACATTTTCTTTTGAATAAAAATTACTAATTTCACGAGATTTTAAAGAATACTCTTTATATTTGTCTTTATCGTCTTTAAGTGATTTGATTGCGGATGCAAATTCTTTATTATCATTACCTATTAGATAATTTCCAAATAGGATATCTTTATATAATTCTAAATCCCTAAGCAATATTGGAATTTCAACATTAGATGCCTCCAAAATAGACATTGGAAAAAGTTCATTATATGACGGCATAAATAATACATCTGCAAGATTATACATATCATTCATTTTCTCTCTAGGTATTATTCCTAAAAATCTTACATTACGTGGTGGGTTTTCAAAAACTTTTTTGAGTTCCTTGTATCCATCTGTAATAGCACCAAAAGAAAAACCTCCACACCATATAAATGTAACGTCTGGCATCGATCTTGCTACATCAACAAAATCAAGCACACCTTTTCTTGTTTGAACCTGCCCAACACCAATAACAACAAAGTCATCATCTTTTAAATTAAGTTCCTTTCGGAGTTCTTTAATTTCTTTTTTATTCTTTTTATTGAAATCAGTTTTAGATACATAATTTGGTATATATTTTACTTTTTCAGGGTTAATACCATATCGTTCTAAATCTTTTATAAAAATAGGGTTTACAACTACTAAATAGTCTGCATTTTTATAGAAATCTACGACATATTTTTTAAAAACATTAAATGCTGGTTTTGGTATGCTTATCGAGCCATCAAGAGTATCAGGTAAAAAATGAACATAACTTACATTTATACCTCTACTTGTTTTCATCCTCAAATAATTCATTGGCTCTATTGTGTGATGATGAATTATATCAGCATCTCTCCAATCATTTATTCTAATATCGAAGATATCACTAGCGCCTTCTGTAACTAATTTTACCTGCTCTAAATAAGCACTTCCTACACCTTGGCCTTTTACTGAATCTGCTTTAGAGAGCATATTTACTGAAATTTTTTTCATAAATTATCATTCCTTCTACTATTTCAATTATACCTTACAGTATTTAGACAGTCAAATTAGAAATTGAAAGTTAACCATTCTGGTTTAAATATCAAAAGAATACCTATTATGATCATCAATATTCCGCCTATAAGATGTGAATATTTAGCATACTTATTTGATATACCTGTTAATTTTAGAGTTACCATCGCTATTATAAAGATGATTAGATCATCAATTAAAAAGAACAAAATATATAAAAACATATAAAAACTATATTCTAGGACTGATAAATCGTTCATCGATAAGATGCTCATAAATATCACTGGGAGTCCTGCCGAACAAGAAACTTCAATAAAGTTAACTGTTACAGCTAAAACTATAATACCTATTATAGATAAAGATAACTTTTTCTCTGTTGTGATTTTCTTGATTTTAGTAAAAATACTTTTTCGTTTAGTTTCATCAACAACCGTACAACCTGTATCTTTACTTTTTATAAATGACCTTACATTAAGTGTTCCACCTATTAATGCTATTAACGCTATTAAAATCTTAAACCACTTTAATGAACCAACAAATGTAATAACATTAAGCCATAACAACATAAACAATAAGTATATAATAGCTGATGTTAATATAAAGGTTGAACCTAAAATCCACATCTTTTTCCTATCTTTCATCCCAATTAGAACGCTTATTAAAAAGAATAACACCCACATTGCACAAGGATTAAAACCATCTATAGCACCTATTAAGATAGAAATAATCGGGAGTGATAAATCCTTTGCTGCTACAGGTCCTGCTAAAGGCACTTCAAAAATATGTGACTCCCCGTCATCACTTGCTTTAACAATATCTTCATAAGTTAAGGTCCCACTATTTTTAACAACACCAAGCATCTCACCAACTGGATCTTTATATGATGCTACTTTAGAGTATATTTCGATTGTGTGTTTAAGTTCTCCTTTTCTAGCAAAAGAAGAATAACCATTAAAAACTTTTGTGCCTATTACAGTAAAAGGAACACCTGTTACCTTAGTATCTAATATCGTTGCTGCTTCATTCATGTAATTCCTATTTTCAGCATTATACCAAACTTCATATTTATGTACTTTTAAATTAGGATAATCTTCTTTTATTTCATCTAAAACATCTTTTAATTCTAAACATAATGGACACTCACGCCCATAGAAAAGATATACATTGATTTCATTATTAGAAGCGTTACTACTAATTGGTCTAAATAATGTAATTAGGAAAAATAAAAATATTAATTTTGTAATTTTTTTCATACTGTACTACCCCTTCATTATAAATGTTTTTCTATTATGGATATTAATTCTTTAGTTTTATGTTCTCCTATTAATCTTTCCACTTCTATTTCTTCATCATTAAATAAAATAAAAACAGGCAGAATAGAACCAACATTATATTCTTTTGCTTCCTCATCTAAATCAAGGTCAAGTGATACAAATTCTATATTAGGATATCTATCTTTTATTTCTTTATAGCGAGGATTCATCACTAAACACGACGGACACCAAACTGTACTTATTTTAATAATCTTCATTTGTTACCTCACTTAATCTTTTATAATTTTTTTCAAATGACTTCATAAATAATTCTATTTCTTCTTCTGTAGTTAAATGCGAAATACTAATACGCAGAGAATGAGATGCTACATCTTCCTTTTTGCATATTGCATAGACTGCTTTAGATAAAGGATCCCCCTTTGAACAAGCGCTTTTTGTAGATATAAAGATCTCATCTTCTTCTAGTGAATGTTGAAAAGTTTCTGGTTTTATTCCCAGTACACTAAAATTTATAACATGAGGAAGAGACTTATTTGTACTATTTATTACAACTTTTGGATACTTAGACAAGAAATCTTTAACTTTGATATTTAACTTCTTTACATGTTCTTTTTTCTGTTCACTTTTTTCCATGGCTAGCCTTAATGCTTTAGATAAAGATGCAATAAGTTCTGTTGTAGGTGTTCCACTTCTAAATACAGTGGTGCTTTTCCCTCCGTGAATAAGAGGGACGAGTGTTATTCTCTCTTTCTTAATCAGTCCACCTATTCCCTTAATCCCATATATCTTATGAGCGGAGAAACTAGCTAGATCAACGTTTGTTAAATCAATATTATCTTTACTAAGACACTGTGTCATATCTACATGAAAAAACACCTTAGGATACTCACTAAGTAGCAAACCGATTTCTTCGATTGGTTGTCTAATGCCTACTTCACTATCAACAGCACAAATAGATACTAAAATGGTGTCATCTCTAAGTAGAGTTTTTAAATGCTCAATATCCACTTGTCCATTCTCTAATATATTAACAAAATCTATTTCATAACCTCTTTCTTGTAAAAAGTTAAGAGGTCCGAAAATAGATGAATGCTCCAACATTGTTGTAATTATGTGTTTCCCTCTATTTTGATATTTAGAGGCTATTCCTTTTATAGCTAGATTGTTGGATTCTGATGCACCACTTGTATATATTATCTCATTTGGTCTTACATGTAATAAATCTGCGATTTGCTCAGTTGCTTTATCTATTAACTTATTACTATTTACACCCAAACGATGTAGTGAATTTGGGTTACCTCTAAATTCTTTAGACACTTTTACAAAAGTGTCTAACACCTCATCGTTAACAGGAGTTGTAGCTGAATAATCTAAATATATCATTTAATCACGTCCCTTTTATTATATCAAGTGTACTAAATACATAAATATAATGCCAATCATAACGGCAAAAACAGTCGTTTTTTTATTACCATATTTTAATGAAGCAGGTATTATTTCTTTAAATGCTAAATAAAACATAATTGAACAAGTTAGGGCTAATAAAATTCCTTCTGTTATACCATTAAAGAATGGCTTTAAAAATAAGAAACCAAGCAATCCTGCAACTGGCAGAACTAGTCCTGATGTAATCGAATAAAGTAAAGCTTTCTTTTTGCTTCCTGTTGCATAATAGATTGGTGCTGAAATAATCATCCCCTCTGGGATATGATGAACAGCTATTGCCAAAGCAAATGGGATTGCAACTTTGTAATTATCATATATTGCAATAAAGATAGCCATGCCTTCTGGCAACTTATGTAGAGCCATTGTAAAAGCAGCTGTAATACCAACATTACACATCTTACAATGTTCATCGTGATCTGCCTCATCATCGTGGTGGTGCATTAGTTTATCTAAAATGAAAGACAAAACTAATCCTATTAATAATGATGCAATGAGAATTACTAATGCTATATTATATTTGAAATTTTCAAATAATAATTCTTGTGCTTCAGGAAGCAATTCATTAAAACATATACAAAGTATTATGCCTGCTGCGATTCCTAAGAGAAATCCAAGATTCTCATGCCTCTTATTTTTTGATAAAAAAACAATAAAACTTCCTATTACTGTTGATAAACCTGCAATTGTTACTAGTAAAATTGCTAATACTAACTCTACTTTCATATTCTTCTCCTTAATAATTAACGTTTGTTGTAAGTTTAATTATTTCATTCATATCATCGTCTTTTGCTATGATATTTTTATGCATCTGCTGACATTTTTCACATCTATAAATAATTTTATAAATATCCTTGAATTTTTCAATACCAACAGGCTCTAACAGACCCCTACATTTGTTTTGCCTATCTCCTGGCATTATATCAACATGTTTTGAATATAAACAACTAGGGCAATGATCTCTTGCCGTATAACCTAAGTTTGTGACTTCATAACCACAATTTTCACAAACAAAACTTTCATCTCTCATTGTAAATTGTTTCATAATATCTCCATTATTAATCTATAACAATAATATTGTAGCATGTTTTGAAATAAAATAACAAACAAAAAGAGATAGTTATAACATATTTTGTACCTTTTGTATAAAATGTAGGAAGGAGTGGTTATATGCCATATGCTAGAGCGTTTATTAAAGGTAATTTTTTAGCACCTAAATTAGATGGAATTGTTGAATTATATCCATATTTAGAAGGAACGTTAGTTAAAGTGGAAATTGCTAATCTACCTCCTACAAAACCTATTTCTAATAATGAGGCTCCCGTAGGTCCTTTTGGTTTTCACATCCATGATGGAGTTACTTGTGAAGACCCACAAAACAAATTCGAACAAGCTAAGGGACATTATAATCCATCAAATATGCCTCATGCCTTTCATGCAGGCGATCTTCCTTCTCTTTTATCAAATTATGGTTATGCATATATGATTGTTTATACTGATCGTTTTAAACCGGAAGAAGTCATAGGTAAAGCTATTATAATTCATAAAAATCCAGATGATTATAGAACGCAGCCTGCTGGCAACGCAGGAGATAGAATTGGTTGTGGTTTAATAGAAAAAATAAATGAAACTTTTACTTAACAAAAAAAAACAATTCAATTTGATGAGATAAATAAATTTCTGATTTATAGTATTTGAATTCTTTTAAGATTTCATTTCCTATTCTAGAATATAATTTTTTAATATTATTATCGATGTAATTATCTTCTTTTGAATAACCATAATAATGAATATTTTGATAATCTATTTTATCTAGGGTGTTGTAATAACTTTTGTAGGAGTTAAAGACTTTTTTGTTTTTTAATATTTCATTACGATTTATAAGATATGATAGAGCATCACTTTTAAGTTTTTTAATTGCACTTTTTGGTACAAGTTAATCTTATAAATAGTAGGATTTGTTTTCTTAATATTAGTTTTAAGGATTATTTCTTCACTTCCATTTGTTACTTTAACCTTTACACCCTTAAAATGCTCCAAACACCATTCCTTTAGTTTATCTTTGTTTACCATATAACAAAAATACCTCCTTTCGGTAACTTTGAAAGGAAGTATTAACTTTTAACATATAAAAAGTTGCCAACACCATTATGGGTTAGCAACTGGATACTCTTTGGAGCAGATGATGGGAATCGAACCCACGTGGTCAGCTTGGAAGGCTGAAGTTCTACCATTGAACTACATCTGCAAATATCTGTCATGCAATAATAATTATACCTTTTTTATAAATATTGTCAACCT
>DUVE01000016.1 GCA_012841205.1 Mollicutes bacterium | reverse complement strand
TTTTTTATTTATCTCTTCTACTTCTTTATTTATCCTTACCTCCTTCTTCTTGCTCTTTTTAACCATAAAACCTCTCCTGTCAATTGATAGTATTAGTATTATCTGTAAATTTATGGTAAATATGCACTTCTATTTATTATCCATGTGACATGAAAAATCTATTTTTTTACTATTTTCAAATTTAAATAGTTCATATTCTTTTTTTATTTGGGGATTATGTTCTAAAAATTTGTTTAAAAGATAAATGTTTTCTAATGTCTTAACACTAATATCATGTTCTAACATTTCAGTTTCCTTTAATCTTTTTTCTTCTATACCTATGTTTTTTAAAAAATCATCTATAATATTATGCCTTCTAAGCAGAAAATCACCAAGATAATTACCATCATCAGTCAATGTGATAATTCCATATTTTTCATAATCGACTAGTCCTAACTTTTTTATTTTTTGAATAACTTTAGACGCTGATGATGGATTTACATTTAATCTTATAGCTAGTTGATTTACCCTTATATAATCCGTCTCATTTGAAATTCTTTTTAACATCTCTAAATAATCTTCCATGCTTGGGGTTAATAATTTATTTTCACTATTAAGCATTTGATATCCTCTAACAGTATGAAATTCTGCTTCGATAAAGATCACCTCTTACAATTATTATATGTGTAACCTATTACAACCTATTTCATATCTTAAAATTAGGCATGGCAAATATAGTTTCCCATGGCAAAAAGAAATGAGGTATTATAATGAATAATCTTATAACATTAGATCTTTTACCAATTAATACTTCTGGTAAAATTAAAAAAATTTTAAGTAGTGGAATTACAAGAAGAAGAATGCTAGATTTAGGATTAATTCCTAAGACAATTGTTAAACCCTTAATGAGAAGTCCATCTAAAGATCCAACTGCCTACGAAATACGAGGTACTGTTGTTGCTATTAGGAGCGAGGAAGCTAAAAAAATAATAGTTGAAAGATTATATACGATCATAGGTGATATTTAAAATGGGACTTACTAAAGAATCAGTTGGGCTTAATATTTATAAAAATATGATTGAAAAAAAAGATGAAGATGAAATAGTTATTGCTTTTGCAGGTAATCCAAACACTGGCAAAAGTAGTCTTTTTAATAACCTTACAGGACTTAAACAACATACCGGTAATTGGCCTGGAAAAACCGTAAATATTGCTAGTGGAAAATATAATTATAATGATGATAAGTATATAGTTGTAGATTTACCAGGTACGTATTCTCTTCTATCTAAATCAGCTGAGGAGACTATTGCTCGTGATTTTATATGTTTTAGTGATGCTAAAGTAACAGTTGTGGTAGCTGATGCAACTTGTTTAGAGAGAAACTTAAATCTAGTTCTTCAAATTACTGAAATTACAAACAATGTTATTTTATGTGTTAATTTAATGGATGAAGCTAATAGAAAAGGAATTAATGTTGATATTGATAAATTAAGTTTATTACTTGGAATTCCAGTTGTTTCAACATCAGCAATCAATAATAAAGGAATTGATGATTTAAAACAAGTAATACAAGATGTTGTAAGAAAAAACACTATACCTAAACCAACAAAAATAGATTATCCAAATGAATTAATAGATTATATAGAAAAATTAGAAATAGAGATAAATATGATGGATTTGAAAGTTAATAGTAGATGGCTTGCTCTAAGACTTGTTGATGAAGGAGATGAATTTTTAAATTATATAAATGATAAATTAAATATAAATATTTTAGAAAATAATAAAATTGACGATATTTATAAAAAAATTAAGAGCAATTACAATGATAAAGATAAAGTAAAAGATATAATTGTATCTACCATCATTAGGAAAGCAGAAAGTATTGCTAAAAAATCAATAAGATATACAAAATATAATTACAATAAGACAAACCGTAAAATAGATAAAATAATAACTTCTAAACTATATGGTATTCCTATCATGTTACTTTTGTTGGGTATAATTCTTTGGCTTACAATAAAAGGCGCTAATTATCCATCTGCACTACTTTCTTCTTTCTTTACACATATAGAAACTAAATTATCCCTATTGTTTACTTTAATTGGAAGTCCGTTATGGTTACATGACGTATTAATTCTTGGTCTATTTAGAACATTATCATGGGTAGTAGCGGTAATGTTACCACCAATGGCTATATTCTTTCCCCTTTTTACTTTATTAGAAGATTTAGGATTATTACCTAGAATTGCCTTTAATTTAGATCATTATTTTAAGAAGGCATGTGCTCATGGTAAACAAGCACTTACTATGTGCATGGGCTTTGGTTGTAATGCTGCTGGTGTTATAGGGTGTAGAATAATTGATTCACCAAGAGAGAGATTAATTGCTATCATTACTAATAACTTTGTACCTTGTAATGGTAGATTTCCTCTATTAATAACCCTCTCTACTATATTTATTGGAAGTGGCTTGCTTGGTTCTTTTGCGTCTTCAATTAGCATTCTATTTGCAATTATATTAAGTGTAATTATTACTCTCTTTATATCTAAAATACTTTCTAAAACATTATTAAAAGGAATCCCCTCTACCTTTACCTTAGAACTACCTCCATATCGTAAACCTAGGATAGGAAAAATATTAACTCGTTCTTTTCTTGATCGTACTCTCTTTGTTTTAGGACGCGCTATTAAAATAGCAGCCCCTGCAGGAATATTCATATGGTGTATAGCTAATATAAATATTGGTGGAATTAGTATTTTAAATCACTGTGCAACATTCTTAGATCCATTTGGAAAGTTTATTGGAATGGACGGTTATATAATAATGGCTTTTGTCTTAGCTCTCCCCGCTAATGAAATTTTATTACCTATTTTGATTATGAGTTATATGGCAGGTGGTTCGATTATTGAACTTAATAATCTAGTTACTTTAAAAGAATTACTTGTAAATAATGGTTGGACTATTATTACTGCAATATGCGTGATGTTATTCTCCCTCAATCATTTTCCTTGTGCAACTACCTTACTGACCATAAAAAAAGAAACAAAAAGTCTAAAATGGACTCTCATTTCCTTTTTACTACCAACTATTGTAGGCATTATACTATGCGCTGTAGTAGCTAATGTAGCTAGATTATTTATATAATACATCTATCACCATAAGGCTTACACAACATATATTATAATGACACTTACTACAAAGGGGTGAAAGTAATGAATTATGAATCATCATGCAATTGTAATTGTATGAAAGATTACACAAAAAAAATAATGCCATACGATTTTAATAATATTAGTAAGCCATATAAAAGTAAATATAATATGAAAGATATATGCAGCAGATATGAAAAAAACTTATTTAACAAATATAATAATTTATCTGATAATCTAATTGATGAAAGTAACATTGCTTATATAATTATAAATAATCAGTATAAACCAAGTAATAAAAAAAGACACTTTACAAGAGAAGATGCTCTTGAAATAGGTAGAAAATTAAATATAGATTTTAATAGATCTTTATTTGATGTAGATCAGTTCATGATAGGACTTAATGTAGAATTAGAACATGGTACTAGAAATCCTAATACAAATATTACTAACGATGATCATCTTCTAACAGGAAAAATTGCTTTAGCGCATTTAAATGAATTTAGGGATTATTATACTCGTCTTACTAAAATGGAAGAAGAAGCTAAGAGATACTGGTCATCATTTGATTACAAACAAAAAGACTACTTTATGTAGCCTTTTTACTTAATTACGATATTTATTAATTTTTTTGGTACAACGATAATCTTAACAATATCTCTTCCTTCAATATATCTTTTAATATTATCTATTTCAAGAGCATAACTTTTCATTTCCTCATCAGTTGCATCACTAGGTACTTCTACCTTACCTCTTACTTTTCCATTAACTTGGACAACCATCTCAAATGTTTCATCTATTATTTTAGATTCATCATATGTAGGCCATTTACTTTCACATAATATAGGTCCTAATCCTTGTAATTCGTTAATTTCTTCAGTTATATGAGGAGCGATAGGATTTAACAAAGTAATAAATACCCTTAAATCTCCCTTAGTAATATTATCTTGCTTATCGTATTCATTTAACAAAGTCATAAGAGAAGATACAGCTGTGTTATATTTCATGTTTTCTATATCATCGCTTACCTTTTTGATAGTTTTATGAATACTTACCTCAAGTTCTTTAGAAAGTGACATTTCATTTATGACTTTGTCTTGTATTCTCCATAGTCTATCTAAAAATCTTCTACATCCTTTTAAACCATTAGTACTCCATGCAGTATCAGCCTCATAGTCGCCCATAAACATTTCGTATGTTCTTAAAGTATCCGCACCATATTCATCACTTATTATATTAGGATCGATACCATTTCCTTTTGATTTACTTATCTTTTCACCATCTTCACCCAACACCATACCATGTGCAGTTCTAATAGAAAATGGCTCTTTAGTAGGAACTAAACCAATATCATACATAAAACGATGCCAAAATCTTGCATAAAGTAAATGTCTAGTAGCGTGTTCCATACCACCATTATACCAATCCACTTTGCCCCAATATTCTAAAGCATCTCTTCCTACAAAATAATCTTTATTATTAGGATCCATATAACGAAGCCAGTACCAAGAAGAACCAGCCCAATTAGGCATAGTATCTGTTTCACGACGAGCTTGTTTGCCACATTTAGGACAAGCTGTGGTATACCACTCTGGCATATTTGCTAGTGGGCTTTCACCATTGTCAGTTGGTTCATAGGAAGCAACGTCAGGCAGTAATACTGGTAAATCACTATCTGGCACTGGAACCCATCCACAACTATCACAATGAATCATTGGAATTGGTTCACCCCAAAACCTTTGTCTTGAAAATACCCAATCTTGAAGACGATAATTTACTGTTCTTTTAGCAATGCCTGATTCTTCTAAATAAGAAATCATCTTCTCAATAGCACTCTTTTTATTATCAATTCCATTAAGAATACCAGAGTTAATCATCATTCCATCACCAATATAAGGTTCTGATTCTATATCCCCACCCTTGATTACTTCTATAATTGGTATATTATATTTCTTTGCAAAATCATAGTCACGTCTATCATGAGCAGGAACAGCCATAATAGCACCAGTACCATAACCCATCATTACATAATCTGAAATATAAATAGGGATTCTAGTATTTGTAACAGGGTTAATAGCATATATTCCTTCTAATCTAACCCCTGTTTTAGATTTAGCTAGTTCAACTCTTTCAAACTCAGACTTCTTAGCAGTTTCTATTTGGTAATCTACTACTTCATTATAATTATTTATTTTATCTTTTAAAGTTTCAAGAATAGGATGTTCAGGTGCTAAAACCATGAAAGTAACACCATAAATAGTATCAATTCTTGTTGTAAAAACAACTAACCTTTCATCCGTACCATCTACCTCAAAATTAACTTCAGCTCCTTCACTTTTGCCTATCCAGTTGATTTGAGCAGTTTTAACCCTATCAATAAAATTAGTGTCTTCTAAGCCCTCAATAAGTTTATCAGCATATCTTCTCATTCTAAGCATCCATTGTTCTTTTTCTTTTTTAACAACTTCTCCGCCACAACGTTCACATTTACCTTGTTCTACTTCCTCATTTGATAATCCAACCTTACAAGATAAGCACCAGTTTATAGTCTTTTTATCTTTGTATGCAAGACCATGTTCATAAAACTTTAAGAATTGCCACTGTGTCCATTTATAATAATCTGGATCTGTGGTTGAAAATTCACGACTCCAATCAAAAGAAAAACCTAAATTTTTAAGTTGATTCTTGAACACTGCAATATTCTCTTTTACAGCATCCTTAGGATGAATCTTATTTTTTATAGCATAATTTTCTGCCGGCAAGCCAAAAGCATCCCATCCCATTGGAAACAAAACATTATACCCTTGCATTCTTCTTTTTCTAGCTAAAGTATCCAAGGCTGTATAACTCCTTGGATGACCAATATGAAGACCAGTGCCAGATGGATATGGAAATTCAATTAGTATATAATATTTAGGCTTACTACCACCATTTATAGCTTCAAATGATTTGTTCTCATCCCAATAATTTTGCCATTTCTTTTCAATTTCATTATGATTATACATAATATTCCTCCCTTTATAAAAAAAGTTCCTAATTATAGGGGTGCTTATAACACGGTACCACCCTACTTCATAGAAACTATCTCATTACTTTAACGCAGTTAACGATATATACTTATCATATATATAACTCCAAAGTAAGTTCATAACTATTTGTTAAATGTTTGCACCAACCACATTCTCTCTAAAACAAAATCATTACTAATACTCTTCTTCATTGCTTTTAAATATGTTCTAATTATATTACAAATATATAATATTTGCAAGATTAAGTTATCTTTTGTAACGAATTACGTAAAAACTCAGCTTTTATACAATTGCTGTTTTCAATCATATCAAAGACAGTTCCAACAAAAGTAATTTTGCCTCCTTTTGTCCCTCCATCTGGCCCTATGTCAATGATATAATCAGACATTTTTATAACATCCAGATTATGTTCGATTACTATAACTGTATTCCCTTTCTTTACCAAGCCATTTAAAATGTCCATAACCTTGGTAATATCTGATGCATGTAGTCCTGTTGATACCCTAATTCTACAGTCTTCCCTAAAGGTGAGAGTCAAGCATTAAATATTATATTTTACGTGTAGTTTCGTGTAAAATTAAACATATGTTAAAAAAATTCAATTTAGTTAATATGCTAAATTGAATATTATCTTACTCTTATTTCTTTTCATCATATTTTTTTAGTGGCTTTTGATGAAAGGTTATAACCAGAAATTAAAAAACTTCCTTTTCCCATCAAAAAGGTTATTGATAATATCGTAAGAAGTCCAACAACAATCCAAGATATCCAAGTTAATTCATTCATATAAAACACCTTTTCTCATTAATGTTTATCAATTATAATTCTATACTAC
>DUVE01000100.1 GCA_012841205.1 Mollicutes bacterium | reverse complement strand
TTTTCTTAAGTGATGTATCGAATTTTGCTTTAAGAACAATCTTTTTACCTTGCATACTGCTATCTACTCTAAGCTTATACTGACTTGTCAAAGGCAGATGAAAATATGTTTCAGGATTTCCATCATATGCTGGTGAAGTAATTGAATCTGTAACATTAACTGTATAATTTGATACAAGTCTTGTCTCATTGCCATATTTATCAATACCCTTAGAGTAAATTGTTTCGCCTTGATTTACCCATACTGGTTTATCTTCATAGTTTAACCATTCACCAGTATCCCCTATTCGATATAACCTTTGAACACTGGTTGGAAAATAATTTATTGAAACCATTTGATAAGGACTTCTAATTGCTTTTGTTGGGTCAGCATGCAATAACATATATCCATTGGTTACGCTGAATGTTGGCTCGTTACTTGGTTCAATCTCATATAAATAGGTATTATATGTAGCAAATCTCTCTGATTCATATTTTATCCATACAGTTCCTACTGGAATTGTATAAATTCTTTCAAAAGTTCCGATTATACTACTTGCAACCACATTACTTATTTCTACTTTGTTTTCATTTAAAAATCTAATTGTTGATGCAACTGAAGGGTTCTTATATGAGTGACCTAATAAAACTCTAATCTTTTTACCATGCATACTTGGATCTACCTTCATATATTTATTCGTTTGATCGGTTAACCTAGTTGAATCATTTCCATCATATGCTTGACTTTTTAAAGCATCCGTAGGCATATTGATTTGTTTTGTAACTTCAGCTGTTAATCCAGTATCCCTTTTAACACTTTTGGCTTTTATAGTTCCTTCTAATGATTGAAACTCTCCTTTATATGTAAGCCATGTTACTCCGTTATCTAGACTGTAAAAATTATCAATATCAGATCTATTATCATATGTAATAGTCGTTGTAGCATCTAAGTCTACCCCATAAGATTTCAAAACCGGATATCCGGCACTTGAAGTAATTGTTGGTGCTTTAGGCATATCCAAATCTAAGTTAACAATTTTCTTTGTTACTACAATTTCATTACCTACACTATCTTTTCCTTTAGCATATATAGTTACTGTACCATCATCATTGTGTACATTGTTAGATAAAACTGTATATGATGTAATTTTAAAAGGTGATGTATAGTTTATCCACACCGCCGAGTTACCTATCTTATATTGCTTAGTTGTAGCATCACCATAGTCTATAGCTATTGTAGATTCTACCCCTACTGCTTTATCAGGAGTAGCTGTTATTTCTATTGATGGTGGTGT
Organism: Mollicutes bacterium; assembly: GCA_012841205.1. Lineage (GTDB taxonomy): Bacteria > Bacillota_I > Bacilli_A > RF39 > UBA660 > UBA5348. The sequence continues at coordinate 1,725 of DUVE01000100.1, read as the reverse complement.
TAGGTCTATATTTTCTACATTAATTGTATATACTTGCTTGTTTCCAACGCCATCTTCCGCATAGAATGTATAATAATCATTTTCCGCAATGTTTACTACACTGTTATTTTGCACCTCTACTCCTTTGGTTTTAAAATAACTCTCTCCTAAGATTCCTTTAGCCCATTTAACTTTAGATACTCTAACATCATCTGTAACAGATACTTTGATACCTAACTGCGTCGTTTTGGTTTCTAAATCCATCGTCAATTTTATAACTGGTTGTTCTTCATCAATATTAGTTACTTTGTATATTCCTTCTAATGACCACACTTCGGCATCATCTTGACCTCTTGCATAAATAATTGTGTTTTTTCTTGTAACTTTTATTTTTTCTTTATAAGGTCCATAATCACTTATCATTTCCCCATCGGGCCCTACTACTTTATATTGTTTTTTTAATAAAGCATCATTGTACATTATAGTTAATTCCACTTCACGTGCCGCCTCTATTGTGTTTGGAATTATTTGCGGTGTTGGAGGAATTGATCTATCCCACCTCATAAAGATATTATCTTGTAAATTACTTATCAAAGAAGTTAACACATACCAATCACCATTGAATACTACTTTCTCTCCTAATTCATTTTCTACCTTTATCTTTAATTCATTCTTATTATTTAATAACTTATCTTTATACTTAGCTTTTATCAACAATATTCCATCTTCTTTATAAGTTTTCCAACTACCTTCATTAGTAAATTTATATTCTCTTACTTTTGAGTTTGGTGGGTAATTAAGTTTTAAAATAAAATAATCACCTTTATCTATTATAAAAGTTGGCGGTGGTGAAACTATGTTTGCAACTTCATAAGTTGCATCACTTACCTCACCTAATGCATTGCTACTCGTTGCATATATTTCTCCATTTTCTGCAACATCAAATGATCCGACATAATCTCTTAATGATCCACCATTAACACTATATCTTTTTATAGTAGCATTCTTATCATATTCTATTGTTATTTTAGTTTTTGAGGTTTGTACATTGTTTGAAGGATTTCCTATTATATTTGGTTCTGATATACCTCTTGACAAGTTATCTATCTTCTTTGAAGTTTGCCCTCTTCCGTTATCACTTAAAGCATATGCATAAATAGTTGTGTTTTCCGTAACTTCAAATTCACCTGTGTATTCTACTAAAGGTCCGTATTTTCCTAGTGAATAGTACTTTTCAGTTGCTTTATTATCATAATTTATCATTACTAACACTTTATCTGTTGGTGTTTTTGATACAACTGGTTCTGGTACAGCAGTTATTGTAACTGATAATTTTTCCCTAGGTGTAGGAGCTTTCATATCTCCTATATTAGTAATATCTAAATATCTTTCTGTTGTTCCATATTGGTTTGTTGCTCTACCATATACCCTAATGTTTTGACTAACACTAAATGAATTAGTATATGGTTTGAAAACTACTCCATCAAGACTGTATTCCACCCTATCAGCATCACTATAATTAAGCGTTACTGTAACACTGTTATTACCATATGAGTTTGGATATGGATATGGATCTGCATCTACTTCTAAATATGGTTTATTATTAGTCTTTATATTACGCACTCTTCTGTATGCTGTATTTGATCTTTCCCCTTCATATGTTACGTAGTATGCTGATACTTGCATATTACTTCTTACTGTAACTGGGCTAGTATATAATTTATATTTACCATTACCTAATCTTAA
>DUVE01000099.1 GCA_012841205.1 Mollicutes bacterium | reverse complement strand
TTATTAAAAGATATTAGTAATGTTGAAGTTGCTAAAAAATTACTTAATGAAGGGAAGACTACTTTTTATTGTGGTTTTGACCCTACAGGAGATTCACTTACAGTAGGGCATCTTGTTCAAATTATTAGAATATTATTATTACAAAAGTATGGTCATAGGGCTATCGTATTAGTAGGTGGAGCTACTGGTCTAATAGGGGATCCTAGGCAAACTAGTGAAAGAAAATTACTTACTTTAGAAGAGTCTTTAAAGAATGCTGAAGCCTTGAAGAATCAATTAGGTAAATATATTGATTTTACTGATGAGAACCAAGCTATCATGGTTAATAATTATGATTGGATATCAAAAATTAATGTTATTGAATTTCTTCGTGATTATGGTAAAAATTTCAATATTAATTATATGCTTGCTAAGGAAACTATATCTTCTAGATTAGAAACAGGTATATCATATACAGAATTTTCTTATATGATTCTTCAGTCAATTGACTTTTTACATCTATATAAAACATATAATTGTAGAATTCAATTTGGTGGTTCAGATCAGTGGGGTAACATTACTTCAGGACTTGAATTAATAAGGAAAATGGTAAGTGATAAAGAAGATGTTTTAGGTCTTAGTTCACCACTCTTAATGAAAACAGATGGTACAAAGTTTGGTAAAAGTGAAAACGGAGCATTATGGCTTGATGCAACGAAGACATCTCCTTATGCTATATATCAATACTTTTTAAATACAAGTGATAGTGATGTTGAAACTTATTTAAAGACATTAACACTATTATCAAAAGATGAAATCGAGAATCTTATATCAAAGATGAGGGAAAAACCTGAAGAACGCGCTGCTCAAAAAGCTTTAGGAAAAGAGATAGTAACTTTCCTACATGGTGAAGAAGAATATAATAATGCTATTAGAATAACTGATGCTTTATTTAGTGGTAATATTAAAAATCTTACATCAAAGGAAATAGAGGAATCTTTAAGTGATGTTTTAATTGGTATTATAGATAGTGATATTAATATAATTGATTTACTTGTAAATACTGGTATTACATCATCTAAAAGAGAGGCAAGGGAACTAGTTGAAACTAATGCTATAAGTATAAATGGGGAGAAAATTACTTTTACAGATTACATTATTTCAAAAGAAAATGCTATAGATAATAAATTTACCGTAGTAAGAAGGGGTAAAAAGAAATATTATTTAATTGAACATAAATAATGAAAAAGAAAAGATGATTCAAACGAATCATCTTTTTTAATTATTAGAAATATTATTTTCTTTTTGCATAAGTTAAACTTTTATTTTCGTATGTGAAACGATTAATGATATCATTAAAGGTATCAATAGTTGCTTCAACAAACACTTGATATTTATTATAAATTATTTTCTTAATTTCTAATATTTTTAATTCACGTTTTAGTTTCTGATGTTGCTTTTTTACTATTTTGTCTAATACATGAACTTGTTTAAGGCTCATTCAATTTCCCCTCCCACGAGAATTGATTATAGCACAAGTTAAAAAAATTGTCAAAAATTAGTTTTTCTGGTATAATGTAAGCAACTTGAATGGAAATTATTGTAAGAACTTGAATTAATTAAACACCAGATTTTACATTTAAAATAACAATATGCTATTAATATAAGCATATATTGTATGAGGAGATGAATTTTATGAAAGAAATTCGCAAGTATGTATTAAAAAGGAGTTCAATTTATGTGACTGTTTTTACTTTGTCACTTTTAAGTACCTCTTGTGGTAAAAAGGAAGGGGCAATTATTTCAGCATCACGAAATAATAATATTGCTACTTCACATATTGATTTATTAGATGATGAATTTAGTGAAGAAGATAAGGAAAAAGAAGAATTTGCTTTAAAAAAATCAGAGGAAAGGTATGCTGATTATAAAAAGAGAAGAGAAGAAGCCATAGAACAAAAAATCAAACAAGAGTTGTATGAAATGTGTTCTACTTTAATACATAAAGAATCAAAGATGTTTCAATATATTGAAGAAAATCACGAGCAATATATCGATTTTTATATACAAAATAAAAGTATGAGTCCTAAGGATGTTATTTTAAATGTGAATATTAAAAATTGTGAAGTATTACCTTATTATAATAATGAATATAAGGATCGATATGTAACTTATCATAAAAATAATCCTGAAATACCAATCGATAAAATAATAGTTTATGTTAATATTGGTCTTGATACACCTTTTTATAGTAATACTAAAGATATAGAAAATCCATATAGTGATTTAATTATTGCTAATAAATATAATAAATTACCTGCTGATTTTGTTCCAAATGGATACGATAAAAACATTGATCGCGATCTTAGCATAAAAGGTATAGCAAGTGAGGCTTTTAAAGAGATGAAGCAAGCTGCTAAAGAAGAGGGCCTTTATATAAGCTCGGTTTCAGCATATAGGAGTTATAATTATCAAGAAAGTGTATATTGGAGACAAAGTAAACTTGATGAATTCTTTAGTTCATCGAAAAGAAGAAAGAATCTTTCAGAAGAACAGATAAAGGAATATCGTGCGTGGAGAGATAATGTATCAGCAAGGGAAGGGCACAGTGAACATCAAACCGGCTTAGCAGTTGATATTAATTCAACTTCAGAGTCTTTTGCTAAAACTCCTGAAGGAAAATGGCTTGCTGATAATTCTTATAAATATGGTTATATTTTAAGATATCCAAAAGGAAAAGAACATATTACAGGCTATGATTATGAACCGTGGCATTTTAGATATATTGGTGTAAAAATGGCAACTGCAGTATATGAAAGTGGACTTACATATGATGAATTTCACGCTATGTTTATTGAACCAATATTAAGAAAAGATCCTAAAACAAGTGAATTATCAAGTGATGATTTCTATAATTTACACGTGGAGAAGGTTTTTAATCAGTATGCGTCTCCTCAAACTGAAGAGGAACTAATTATGACATCTAAAACAAGATAAAAAAAGAGCGCTTGAGTGTACGTTTTATAAAACTAACTCTATTGCTCTTTTTTTTATTTACTGTAAAATTCAACTACTTGAAGTTCGTTAATATCAGCATTTAATTCGCTTCTTTCAGGGTATCTTACAAAAGTACCTTCTAATTTGTCTTTATCAAATGTAACAAATTCAACGCGACTTAATGTCTTTTCAAGTGCTTCTTTCATAGCTGGATGATCTTTAGAAGATTCTCTAACGGAAATTACATCGCCTGGTTTTACTAAAAACGATGGAATATCAACTTTGCTACCATTAACAAGAATATGTCCATGGTTAACAAATTGTCTTGCACCAGCTCTTGTATTAGCTAATCCTAAACGATAAACAACATTATCTAAACGACTTTCTAATAATTTTAAGAAGTTTTCACCATGACGGCCTTTCATCTTAGAAGCTAGTTTAAATGTTTTTCTTAATTGACGTTCATTTAAACCATACATAAATCTAATTTTTTGCTTTTCTAGCAATTGCTCGCCATAGTTAGAAAGTTTTCTTTGTCTTGAAGTTCCATGTTGACCTGGTCTATAAGGTTTTTTAGCTAGTTCTTTACCATTTTCAAGAACTGACATACCAACACGGCGACTTCTTTTATAAACAGAACCAAGAAATCTTGACATGTTCATCCTCCTTTCGTATATTTACTAAACAAAAGAACGAATACTTACTAATTATAAGGGTGTTTATTTTTAATATCCTCACTAGGCAGTTACTAGTTACTAATAATACCTGGATAAATAAACATGTAATAATCATAAGTATAAACTGCTCGTTTGTATAAGCATTAATATTATATTATTAAATCACCTTTATAGTCAAGGAAAATCCCTTATTTCTTAACAACTAAAGTATATTTAACTAAAAGTTATGTTTTTTTATGCTGTTTATGTGATTTTGTTATAAATTTAATTATGATATATAATATTTATAATAATAAAAGTAAAAAAAGTAGCAAAAAAGTGCAATTTTTGATAAACTATTATTATAGGTATAGAGGGTGATATAATGGATGGACTTATGTTACAAATAACAACTTATTTTTTAATAGCCGTAACTTTAATTATTTTAACTTTAAGTTTGTTTCAATATTTAAAAACTAATAAATTAAAAAACAGAATATCTGATCTTGAATTACAAAAAAATCAAGTGATTGGTGCACCAATTATAGTAGAGTTATCTAAAGTTGAATCTTTAGCAAAGAATAAAGTAATCGAAAACAGGGTTAAGGGTTGGCAAAAACGTTTTGAAAACATTAAAAACAATCAAATACCATCTATTAACGATCTATTATTAGAGGCTGATTTTTTACTAGAAAAGAAAAAGTATAGTGAAGTCGATAAAAAGGTTTCAGAAATTGAAATGAGATTATATGAAGCTCGTAGTAGGATTAATCATATTTTAAATGAAGTTCAAGAAATAACTTTGAGTGAAGAAAAGAACCGTGAGATTTTAACTAATCTTAAAGTTTTATATCGTAATTTGCTACAAACATTTTCAACTGCCAAAGAAGATTATGGTGAGGTAGCAAAACCAATTGAACTACAGTTCGAAAATATAGAACGTCGTTTTCATGATTTTGAATATGCGATGGAAGAAAGTGATTATGATGAAGTAGGTCATATTATAAGAGCGATAGATGAAATGATAAAACATATGCAAGTAGTCATAGATGAAGTACCATCAATCGTAATAAGCATAACGATGATTATTCCAAAACGAATAGAAGAAGTACTTAAGACATATGAACAAATGACATCAGATGGGTATCAATTGGACTTTTTAAATGTTGAGTATAATATTGATGAGATTAATAAAAAAGTAAGTGAAATTAAAGATAGAGTAAAAGTATTAAATTTAGAAGAGGTTATATTTGAACTTAAGACGTTTATGGAATATCTTGATAATTTATTTAACGATTTTGAACGTGAAAAAATGACGAAGAAGGTTTTTGAAGAAAATATTATTATATTCAAAACAAAGATGGTTAAATTAAATAGAATTGTTAATGAATTTTATGGCCAATTAGAAATTTTAAAAAAACAATATTCATTATCGAAAGAAGAACTTGCTTCATTAGATACACTTAGTGATGATTTAAGTGATATTAATAAAGATTTTAAAGCATTATCAGATACTATACGAACAAAGGTTTTTCCTTATACTAAATTACATAAGGAATTAGATGTTTTATCTTTAAAATTATCTAAAATAGAGGAACGCTTAGAAATAATTATATCTTCATTAGGTAGTATGAAGGATGATGAAGTAAGAGCTAAAGAACAACTTACTGATATAAATAAATTCTTAGTAAAAGCAAAAGGCAAAATGCGTGAGTATAAATTGCCAATAGTGCCTAATAATTACTTTATTCAATTAAAAGAAGCACAGAATGCTATTAAAGAAGTGACAAATGAATTAAATAAGAAACCTATTGATATTAATACTTTAAATACTAGAGTTGATACAGCTCGTGATTTAGTATTGAAACTTTATAATTTTACAAATGAAATGGTTAAAACTTCTATGCTCGCTGAAATGGCTATTGTTTATGGTAATAGATATAGGAGTGTAAAAACTAAAATTGAAGATGGATTAAGTAGGGCTGAGATATTTTTTATTAGGGGAGAATATAAGAGAGCTTTAGAAACTGCAATTAATACTATTGATATAGTTGAACCTGGTTTTTATAGAAATTTATTAAACTTTTATGAAAGCAATTAGATAAAAATTTAATAATAATATTATTTGCTCATATAATTTAATGGGTGAACAATATGCTTAAGAAATCATTTCAAATTATAGGCTTAATACTTTTAATTTGCTTTAGTTTCTTTTATACAGAAAAGGTTGTAATGGTTGTTAACAATCAAGATCCTTTGATGATAAAAATAAAAGAATATGGTGAAGTATTTAATATTGAAAGTGTAGATGCAATAACTTCAGGTAACTCTGTTATTCCTGGTATAAATGCTTGTGTAGTTGATACAAACGAAAGCTATAGTAATATGAAACGAATAGGTAGCTATAACGAAAATATGATTGAATATAAAGAAATTAAACCAAAATTATCGCTTGATAAGACATATGATAAATATATTATTAAGGGAAATAAAAAAGGTTTTGAAGTAGCACTTGTTTTTAAGGTAAGGGATTCAAGTTATATATTAGAGATAGCGAATTTTTTACAAAAAAAAGGTATTAAGGCATCTTTCTTTGTAGATGGAAAACAAATTGAAGAAGATTCTCAAAATATTTATGTACTTATAAATAATGATAACGAAATATACAACTTAGGTTATGATGGAAAATATAACAAAGATTTATTAATATGGACAAATAACATGATTGAGAATATGTCAAAAAACATACCAAAATATTGTATAGTTTCAAAGGAAGATGAAAAAGTTATTGATATGTGTGCAGATAATAAAATGTATACTATTAAATCAAGTGTTGAAATAAATTATAATACTACTTTTAATGATGTTAAATCTAAAATAGAAAAGGGAAGTATTATTGTTTTTGATACTAATAACAAAACAATTGATGAATTATCTAAAACAATTTTGTTTTTAAATAGTAAAGGTTATAATTATAATTTACTAAGTGATCATTTAAGTGAAAAAGGGTGTAATTTTAAGAAAAAATAAAATTTTATTATAAAATAATAATGATTACAGATTAAGTAATGAATAGTTACTTTTTCTTTTTTTTATGATATAATGAATGAGCGTTAATAAAAAGAAAGGAGGATTTTATGAGTAAAATAAAGATTTTGGCCTTAGGTGGTCAAAATGAAATAGGAAAAAACATGTATGTTGTTGAAGTGGATAATGACATTTTTATCTTTGATGCGGGTTTAAAATATGCTGATGATAAATTATTTGGTGTAGATTATGTAATACCAGATTTTCGCTATATTAAAAACAATATTAATAGAGTAAAAGGAATATTTCTTACACATGGGCACGATGAAAACATCGGTGCATTACCTGAGATTTTAACTGAATTTCCAGATATTAATATTTATGGAACTAAATTTACAATTGAAATAATACGAAAGATGTTTGAGGAAGATAATGTAAAGGTTAATAATTTAATAGAAATATCACCTCATCGTAAAATTGCTTTTGGGAAAAATAGTATTTTCCCAATTAGACTTACACATTCAATTCCAGATAATGTTGGGTATGTTTTATATACTGAAGATGGTGCTATTTTTTATACTGGAAACTATGTTTTTGATCCAGTTATGAGGGGCCCATATAAAACAGATATTGGTAAGTTAGCATATATTGGTAAGCAAGGGGTTTTATGTTTATTAAGTGAATCCCTATATGCTGAAAAAGTAGGTTTTACATCACCAAACCATCGTTTATCTAACTTGATTAGGGAAACGCTTAGGAAAAATGATAAAAGGTTAATCTTTAATGTTGTATCAGCTAATATGTCTCGTGTTGAAGAATTGTTTAAAGAAGTAATGAAAACGGATCGTAAAATTGTTGTTATGGGTAAAAGATTACAAAATATGATCAACAATCTTATTGATATGAAATATTTACAATTTGATAAAAACAAAATAGGTGGACTTAATAATTTAAATGACGATAATGTTGTCGTTTTAATATCAAGTGAGAATGAAAAACCATTTACTAATTTAAAAAGAATTGTAAATGGTTACGATAAGTATATTAAGATTAAAGATACTGATACAGTTGTTTTCTTAGAACCAATTCAAGATGGTATGGAACGTGTTCTTGCAAATATCTCTGATTCAATTGCAAGATTAGGTGCTGATATAATTTCATTATCGCCTAAAAAACATCTGCTACATCATGCATCGTCTGAGGATTTAATGCTAATGATTGATTTGATAAATCCAAAATATTATATACCTGTTATAGGTGAATATCGTCATATGATGGCTAATGGTAACATTGCATCATCGATGGGTTTAAAGCAAGAGAACATTTTACTTAAACTTAATGGTGAGGTTGCTTATTTTGAAAATGGCGAATTAAAAGAAACTGAAGATAAGATTGAAGTAGATGATGTTATGATAGATGGTACTAGTATCGGAGATATAGGTGAACTAGTACTTAGAGATCGTGAAATGTTAAGTGATAATGGTATTGTTATCGTTAGTGCTACTCTTGATAAAAAAACAAAATCAATTTTAGCTGGACCAGAAATTTTAACAAGAGGTTTTATCTATGTAAAAGAAAACGCTAATATTATTAATGAGATACAAACTATTTCAACTCGTATAATAAAGGAAAATAGTTCTGGTAATTATATAGAATATAATAAAATTAAAAACGCAATGAGAGAAGAGATAGGAAAGTATATCTATAAACAAACTGAATGTAAACCAATGATAATTACAGTTATATTAGAAATTTAGTAAAAAGACAAGATGAATCTTCTTGTCTTTTTTTATATTAATAACTTAAGTCTTAAGGCTTTTTCTAACCTTCTTAATAAATATTGCTATACTTATGATAAACATTAATATAAGAAGTGTTAATGAAATAATAACTGGAAATTGATTTTTTGCAAATTCAATTGAATCTACTGTGTTTCCAAAAATATGTATGCTAAAATAGACTGCAACTATTCCTATTACTAATAATGAAATATAGTTTGCTTTTTTTGAATTTGTTTTAAACAAATTAGATGTAAAACTATTTAAAAAATATATTCCCATCATTATTAGCATAAAAGTATTAAGAAACCAATGTAATGCTAGAAAGTTTTCAAGGTTGTTTATAGCGCCACCAATACTTATTTTTCGTAGAGCATAGTAGGCAGGAAAACGATAAAAAGTTGCTATTTCAGGACTAACTGAACCAACTATTAAAACAAAAGTTATCCCGATTTTAATTATCCCAGCAAAAACTCCTGCCGATAGATATCTATTGTAACGTTTATTTTTTATAATGTTTTTCTTAGGTATAGCCGCTATCATTATAAGGGGAGTGATTAGATATGAAGTAAAGTTAAGTGAATGTCTTATTTCTTCTTTAAAGCCACCTGTTAAGACAGGTTTAAAATAATCAAGATTTAATTGCGTTCCTAAAGATATAATTATTATTGTATTGATAATTAAAGATATAAAAAACATTATTTCACTTGTTCTAGCAATAGCTTCAATACCTTTTATATTTGCATATATAGCTGCTAAAACAAATATTCCTATAATAAAATAGGGTGGTGTTTTAGTTAAATACATAGTTATGACTAATCCATTTGAATTCCAAAGAACTAATAATATCAATAAAAACACAAAAGCGCAGAATATAACATTTACTATGGTTCCTATCCATTTACCAAATAAAGATTTATTTTTATCAAAAATATTTTTGTCAGGTTCATAATTTATATAGTAAATAAATAGAAGTAGTGGAATTATACATGTAATAAAAGATAGAAGAACAGAAACCCAAACATCTCGTTCTGCTAAAGTAAACATACTTATAATACCAAAACCTACAAATAATGAACCCATTAAAAAGAAAGTTATGATGTAAAGTTGAAAACCGCTTATTTTATTGTTTGCATCTTCCATTTATTCACCTACTTTTTGCCGTTTCTACCGATGAACTAATTCGCTCTATTTTGATATTACTATTTATTTTTACTTTAATATTTGGGAAGATCTCATCCCACTTTTTTTTATTTTTATCCCAATATTTATAATTATTTCTGTATAACTGTTCTTCAAACCCAAAAACATCGGAATTAAACTTTTGAACTTTTTTAATAGTTTTATTCATGTTCTTTTTCATTTCTTTATTTGCCATATCTTCAATTTTTTTTAAGTTCGATGGATTTTTTAAATCCATTTTGCAATTAAATTCCGTAATTGCTGATTTACCTGTTATGTCTATTTTAACTTTAGGCATATCTTTATCTATTGTAACTTCTAGTTCGCTTCCTAAGCCATCTATTACTATATTTGCATAATTAAACTTATCATCACACGGAAAAGATAAGCTAGTGGTAGGGGCTTTATTTCTAATGATAGAGTAGTAAAGACTTTCATCTTTATCTAAATAATTAATTAATTTATCGTCTTTAAAGACAGCTGATCCACTTAATTTTATAATAGTCTTTGGATCAGATGTAGATACGTTATCACTATCAGTACCTTCTTTTGGGTCACCAATTATTTCTAGAGTTGGAATAATAGGGTGACGTCCTTTAGTAAATAGGCACATTACAATTTCCTCTAATGTTAAATTACTAATTTCACCATAATATTTATTAGTAGTCTCAAGACTAGATTGCAAGTTTGCTGCTGTAACACTCTCAATGGGTTGTAATATTTTTAATACATCACTAGCTTTTGCATTTTTTATTACAACTACTGCAAAAGATTTACGCATTTCAGTATCACGCATAAAATAATCAATGAATTCATCAATTCCTTTTTTTGCTGCTTCCTCACTTATTACAAGAAGATTCATATGACCTAAATATAATCTTTTAGGGGATGTTAAAAGTATTTTATCTACAGCTTCTCTTATTGTTTTTCCTTTAGTTGTGAATACGGCAATTGGTGCATCTTCACTTGAACTACCACTTTGACTATGACTACCAACTTTTAAGGGATTAACAGCTTCAACAGATATATCAAAATCATTGTCTGATATATCTATTCCTAGAGCTGACACTATTGCTAGATCTTCTAATTCCCTATAATTCCAGCATCCTGTTAGTGGCAACAGTAACAATATTAATATTAATATTCTAATTTTTTTCATAATTTTTATCTTGCCTTTCTATATTGTTTTTAGCTGTTAGATGGTTACGAAGATTAAATTTTCTTTTGTTTGTTAGAAATAATACACTATTTTGATCCTTTAGGAAGAAAGGGGCAATAGGTGTTAGATAAGGTATACCAAAAGATTTAATACTACTTAAATAAATAACAAAGAAAAGACCAGCCATGAAAACGCCATATAATCCTGCAAAAGAAGCAAGCACAATAAAAATAAGACGCCACCATCTCATACCATTTATAATATCTACTGAATAAGATATAAGACCACTAACTGATGTTGTTGCAACAACAATAATAGTGATAGGTGAGACAATGCCAGCTGCAACAGCAGCTTGGCCAAGGACAAGTGTTCCAACAATTGTTAAGGAACTACCAATTGCACTAGGAGCCCTGGTATCAGTTTCCTTTAACACTTCAAAAACAATCATCATCATTAATATTTCTACAACAGTAGGTAATGGAACACCTTGTCGTTGTGTAGAAAAACTTATTAATAAATTAGTAGGTATAGCTTCTAAGTTATATGTGCTAATAGCAATGTAGATAGCAGGTAAAACAATTGTAATAATCAAGGCAATAAATCTAATTATTTTAGTGAAATTAACATTAATATTTTTTTGATAGAAGTCCTCAGAACTTTGAAAAAAGTCAAAGAACAAAGCAGGAATAATAATTACATAGGGTGTATTTTCTACTATGATAGCTATTCTACCATCTAAAAGATGTATATTTACTAAGTCTGGTCGTTCTGTTGAAATATATATAGGAAAAGAACTTCTTTTATTTTCTGAGATTGTTTCAATAATGTAATTACTATCAAATATGCCATCAATTTTAATATTCTTAATTTTATTACTTACTTCATCCACTAATTTTTTCGAAGCTATATTATCCATATAGATAATACCTACTTTAGTATTGCTTTTAGAACCTATAATATGTTCTTGAAGTCTTAGTGATTTACTTTTTATTCTTTTTCTAATAAGTCCAATATTAGTTTGATAGTTTTCCGTAAAGCCATCTCTTGGTCCTTTCATAACTTTTTCATTTTTAGTCTCAACAATACCACTATCTAATTTAGCTTTTGTTTCAATCGATATAGCATTATCAGACCCACTTATAATAATTAAGGTAAAACCACTAAAAAGATTATAATATAAGTCCTTATAATTATTTATTTTAGTAATTTTATGAGTAGGTAGATTACTTTCTAAGTATTTAAATATATCATTAAAACTTACATCATGCATTTTAATTTCTTGAAGATATTCTAGTATAAAATCATTTATTGTTATTCCATCAGATACAGACTCACAAAAAAGAACAGAAATATCTGTATCATTTAATTTCATTTCCTTTGCAATAATATCTGGATTATTACCTGTTTGATTTTTAACTTTAGTAATCACTTTTTTAGGATTTATATCAAGCTTTTCCATGTTATCCCTCATTTTGTATTAGTATTAGCA
>DUVE01000015.1 GCA_012841205.1 Mollicutes bacterium | reverse complement strand
GATCGTAAACAAAAAGATTTAGTTAATCAGCTTGCTAAAACTAATTTGGAAAATAGTGATATTTTTAATAAATATAAACGAAATATTAAATAAAAGTCCAAAAAATGGTTTTGGACTTTTTTGTTAGCAAATGTTATTATTGTACTATGTTCAATTTTAAGGTATTAGTATAGAGTGTTTTTGATAAAAGGTTAATTTTACAAAAGTGAATATATTTTGAGCCAATTGCTTTAAATAAAAATAATTTATAATCGCATACTAATAGAAGCATAATGAATATTATAATTTATTAAAAAAGAAGTAAAGGTGGTGTTGCGATGAATAAAAATAAGGGTTTTACATTAATTGAATTATTAATGGTGATAGTCGTTATTGCTATAATTTTAGCAATTGCTATTCCTGCAATTTCAAGTTTAGTTAAAAAGGCTCGCATCAGTGCTTTTGAGAGTAATGCTAATATGGTTCTTAAAGCTGTAAAATATCAAAAACTTAAAGATCAATCCTTTGATCCTTTACTAATTACAAAAGGTAATATGAACGAAAAGATTGGTTTGGATTCAAGCAATTATAATTTGGTTAGATTTGAATCACAAGATAGTGATCTAATGCTAATACTAATTGGCGCTAAAGAGTGGCAAGGTTTAGTTGCTTGTGGAACTTCAAGAAACATCAAGGTTACACAAAATTTAGAGGATTGTATAACAGATGATATGGACCCTATAATTGAACTTACTGGTGGTGCAGAGACTGTTGCATTTTTAGGTGAATCTTATGTAGATGCTGGCTTTAATGCTTTTGATGTTAAAGGTGTTGACTTGAGTAACAAAGTACAAATTACAGGTGAAGTTGATACTGATGTAGAAGGAGTATATACGCTAACTTATACCGTTGAAGATAGTAATAACAACAAAGTAACAGCAACAAGAAGGGTACATGTTATTGTAAAAACAAATGAGTATTCATATACTGGTGATTATCAAGTTTTCACTTCACCAATTAATGGCAAATATAAAGTTGAGTTATGGGGAGCAGGTGGTGGCAAGGGAAGACAAAATGGCTCTTTAATTCATAATGGTGGTGCAGGTGCTTATACAAATGGAATTATAAATTTGAAACAGGATGAAACTCTATATGTTTATGTAGGCGGAGCAGGTTTTAATTCCCCGTCTAAAAAAATTGGTGGTGATGGAGGTTTTAATGGGGGTGCTAAAGGCGGAAACGATAATGACGATGATGAAGGTTCTGGTGGTGGTGGAGGCGCAACTGATGTAAGACTTGTAGATGGCCTTTGGAATGATACTGAATCCTTAAGAAGTCGTATTATGGTTGCTGGTGGAGGCGCTGGAAGTACTTATGGAAGTGTTGGTGGTGCAGGTGGAGCTCTTAGTAGTGATGCGATATGTTTTTCTGCTGGTGCTACACAAACTACTGGTTATGCTTTAGGTATTGGTCAACCAGGAACAAATCATGGTTACACACCATCTAGTGGTGCAGGTGGTGGATATTATGGTGGATATTCAAAACACAACGGTTCATCAAGTGGCTCACAATCAGCAACCGGTGGTTCGTCTTTTATTTCTGGATATACTGGTTGTGATTCTATAGATGAAATGGGTATACACACAGGACAACCGCTTCATTACTCTGAAAAATCATTCCAAAATTCTACCATGATAGATGGAAAATCTTCAATGCCAACTATTGATGGTTCATCTACAATGATAGGTAATTTAGGTGATGGTTATGCTAGAATCACTTTTTCAGAATTGGGTGTTGATCCAACAATAACTCTCATTGGAGAAAAGGTAATTAACATAAGCAGGGGGGATATATATAAGGATCCTGGCGCAACGGCATTTGACCCTGATGATGGAGATATTACAGATAAGATAGTTGTAACAAGTGACGTTAATACCAATATGCTTGGAACATATAGTGTTGTTTATTCAGTTGCTGATTCAGATGGTAATGTAACAACAACTACTAGATCGGTAATTGTAAATCTGCCTCATGCTAATAGTATTCTTGAGGTTATTAGCAATAATGAATTACGTGATGGAAATTACGATATAAAAATTAATGGTGAAATGTATAACATTGAACTTATAAATGTTGATGGAAATACTATCTATAAGGAAGAGGAATCCCCAATCATTTACTTAGGTAATGATATACCTGATGAGAGGATATTGGTAGTTAAATATAATGGAGATTTGACTATTGAATCTGGTGTGCTGCTAACTCCGACAACAAGAAAAAAAGGTATGTTCATATATGTAAAAGGAACTCTTACCAATAATGGAACTATATCAATGACTGCTCGTGGTGCAGTAGCTGAAGGACAAAATGTATATTTATGGAAAAACAGTGATGAAACTTATGAATATGTTCCAGCTGTTGGTGGCGCTGGAGCTGTTGCAATAAAAGGTCAAGTTGATGGTATTGCTGGTAGTGTTGGATTAGAAAGGGGAACCGGCGGTGGTGGATCTGGTGCTTCTATGAGAAGTGCAACAAAAGGTGGTAATGGTTCTGCTGGAACATCATACTCAGGAGGTTCTGGTGGTGGAGGAGCTTCATCTGCAGCAGACTCTCCAGTTACAGGTAAAAGTGCTAGTCCTAATGGTGGGGCTGGAGGAGATGCTGTAGGACGCAGGACATCTGGTACGATGTATGTTGCATCAGGTGGTGCTGGAAATCCAGGTGGTAAAGATGCAAGGCCAACTGCAGGTGCAAATAGAACAGTTACAGGAAATGCAGTATCATCAGCAGATGATGGCACAGGTGGGCTATTAATCATTTATAGTAACAATATTTATAATAATGCTGTTATTGAATCGCGTGGTAGTTCTTCATATTTTCCAGTTGGTTATAATACTGGTGTAGCAGTATCTGGTGGATCTTCTGGTGGTGGTTCAGTTAATATATTTTATATTAGTAATTATGAAAATAATGGTACTATAACTGCTAGTGGTGGAGAGTCAGGTCCTTGTGCTAAAAAAGGTGGTAATGGTGGAGATGGCTCTGTAACTATTGGATACATTTTAGAAAATAATTTTGTTTCTTTAGATTAGAAATTTACAAATAAAAAAAGTTCAATCAATGTTGAACTTTTTGTTTATTCATATGTATATACATTTTCCTCTTTTAAGTGAGACGCAAATTGTACTAAGAATGCCTTTTTTTCTTTTTCTAGAACATCTGGATATATGCTTTTGCATGTTTTAACAGTTTCCCATATATGTTTAAATCTAATTACAGGACTATTATCGAATAGTGCGAATGAAAACATTTTACTTACTAGTGCAAAAGAAACATCCGGATATCTTGAAGTTGTTTCGTACATTCTTTTGTATTCACTGGTCATATTTACTAAGAAAGCTATTACATTTTCGATAACAAAAGGGGAATAATCAAATTTAACACCAGTATGTTTTTCAATTCTAGGTATACTTCCAAGTATTATTTTTACAGTTGTATCTTGATCTGGTTCTGCAATTTCTATTTTTTCAAATCTTCTTAAAAAAGCTCTATCTCGAACAAGATAATGATTATATTCAGCATCTGTTGTAGCGCCAATAATTTTAATAGTTCCACGATCAAGGCCAGACTTTAACATATTAGCAAAGTCAAAAGAACTGTTAACAGAACCTGTTCCTATAACGTTGTGTATTTCATCTATAAATAATATTGTTTTTTCAAGGTCTTTTAATTCGTCAACTAATACCTGTAATTTAAGTTCTTCATTTCCATCAGTTGTATTTGTTCCAAGTAATGAAGTTAAATTAATTTTAATAATTTTATAATCTTTTAATGAATCAGGTATATCGCCTTTCTGTATTTTATATGCTAAACCTTCTACAATAGCAGTCTTACCAATACCAGGTTTACCTACTAATATAGCTGATTTATCTGGAATAAGGAGTGCTAAAATCATCTTTTTTATTTCTTCTTCTCTTGCTATAGCAGGATTTGTAATATATGTATTTGCAGTTAAATCCTCACCATATCTTTCTATCATAGATAGTTTCTTTGGTGCAGGAATATCAAAATCTAAAATTTCATCTTCCATATTTATCCTCCATAACTTATTATATCATAAATTATTGTTAAAAACACCTATTGTATAGTTATGTTATTTATGCTTTTTCTTAGAATAAGATAGATGGGAATTCTTTTTGTTATGCTCTTCACCAGTAGCGTTTAAGACTTTTTTAATTAATGCTCTAGTATGATATAGTCTAGTATAAATATTTTGTGTTGACATTTTCATTACCGATGCAATATGCTCAACATCAGTGTATTGATATCCATTTAAACCATATTTCATTTCAAATATTACTCTGTTAACCTCATTTAACTCACTAATTACATTTAGTATTCTATCCTCAGGTTGATGTGGAAAAACTTCTAAAATGGATACTGGTATTCTGTTTCTTTTTTTTCTTTGGTTATAATCATCGCTTTTTTGAATTACCAGTGGTTTGTTTTTTATATCATCCAATGTTTTTATGTATTTTCGCTCTTTTATTAAATTTATCTTCTTTTCTTCTTTTCTCTTGTTTATAGTTAATATAACCTCATCATATAGATTTATATCTATATCTTTTAATTTTTTCATTAAATAAACATGGATAGAAGATCTACTAACATTATATTTTACAGCTAATTGTTTTAATGAGATGTCTTCTTTAATAAAACAGTTTGCTATCTCTATTATTTTTATTTTTGTTGTTTCATTAATAATAGGTTTTACTTCCTTATCTGGCTTTTCATGGCAATCCTTTTTTAGTTTCTTTAAAGCGTTCTTTTCAATCCTGCTAACATAAGATTGAGAGTAACCAAGCATATCTGCTATTTTTTGTTGAGGTATTTTTTTACGATTATTATATCGTAATGCTATTACCTTTTTTTCTTCTTCGGTAAGTAGGGTAAGTGCATTTTTAACATCTTTTAAATTGTTTTTAAAAATAATATCTTCTTCAATATTTTTGTCACTAGGAATAGTATCAGCAATAGTAAAAGAATTTTCACCATTATTAATACTTATCTGGTTATCGATACTAATTTCTAATTTTTTAAATTTTCTAATATAATTTAGGATTTCTAATTCTATACATCTTGAACTATATGTTGCAAATTTTGTTCCTTTATTCAAATCAAAAGAATCAACAGCCTTGATTAAGCCAATAGAACCAACACTCATGAGATCTTCTGTATCAAAATAAAAGTTGTGTTTATTTCCTACATTTATATATTTCTTTACAATATGAAAAACTAATCTTAAATTGTGCTCAATAAGTATCTTTTTTGCTGTTTTGCATCCTTCATCCATCAATTTAAAATACTTATTTGTTTCATTATCGGATAAAGGCTTTGGTAAACATTTTAAATAATTTTGCATGATGACCCCCTTAAATATATAATCAAAAAACATTGTTGGCTATTATACCACAAAATGTAATGTTTTGTTTTAAATAATGAAATGAACTATTTCCTTTTTTTGTAAAGTTTATTTTAAGTTATCTAACCAAAGGGGTTATGAGTAAATATTTGATACATACTTGAAATATGGATTTAACATCTATATAATAGACTTAATATTTATATGAAAAAGGTGATTTTTTTGCAAAGATATTTTGCGCTTAATGAAAAGTTAGAACTTAGTTCATCTGATATATATCATATGTATAAAGTTATGAGAATGAAAGAAAATGATAAAATAGAGGTTATATATGACGAAGTTGTATACCTTTGTGAAATTACAACTTTAAGTGTAAATAGTGTAAAGCTCAAAGTGTTAAATAAAAAAATAACCGAAGATGAATCTTCAGTAAAAGTAACAATAGCAATATCGCTTGTAAAAGAACAAAAGTGGGATTTCATTTTACAGAAGACTACTGAACTTGGTGTGAGTCAAATAATCCCCTTAAGCCTTTCTAGAACGCTTATAAAACTGGATAATAATAAGTATAATAAGAAATGTGAAAGATGGAATAAGATTTGCAAAGAAGCGGCTGAACAATCTCACAGAGTAACAATACCTAACATCTCAAAACAAATGAATATCAATGATTTAGTAAAACTTGATTATGATCTAAAAATAGTTTGTAGTACAACAGATGTAAACCAAAATCTAAAACAGGTCTTATCAAAACATAAAAGATATGATAGAATATTAGTAGTTATAGGTCCTGAAGGTGGCATTTCTCCTGCAGAAGAAGAACTACTAGCCACAAATGGTTTTATTAAAACATCATTGGGCAAGTGCATTTTAAGAGTAGAAACAGCACCACTATTTGTAATGAGTGCTATAAATTATGAATTAATGAGGTGAAGTACATATGTTTTTAGGAAAAGACATTGCATCTTTTTTTAACAATTTACATAGATATTATTTATCTTTAGCTGATGATGAAAAATTAATTATTTATATCATTTTAATTTTAGTTTTAATTTTAATAATTCTTTTTATTATTATGAAAGAACAAAAGAAGGTTAATAAGAAAATAGCCGACAAAAAAATTGAAGATTTCGAGAATCTTGAGGTTTTAGATTTAAATAATTTAGATATAGATGAAACAAATGAAAAAACAAGAAATTTAAAAGAAATAACTGAGAAAATTCAATCTGTTATTGATAATAGAGCTATTAATTTAACAAAGTTTGAAGAAGAACAAGAAAAGAATTCTGTTATTAGTTATAAAGAATTAGTTAAAACAATTGGCAAGGATGATGTGTTACCTAAAGAAGATATTACTTTTTCTGATAAAGTTTATAAGAATATGGTGGCAGAAGAAATTGAAAGAGAAGAACCATATAGAGAACCTCAAAAAGAAGGAAAGTTTAAATCATCTATTTTCATTTCACCTGTCTTTGGTGTTCAAGATGGCAATGGTGATGCTATAAAAATGCCTAAAGTAGAGGTTAATGAAAAAGAAGAAACTTATAAGGAAGATCGATTAGGTGAAGAAGAAGCCTTCTTAAATAGATTAATTAATTTTAGAAAAAATTTAGAATAACCCCTTTGGGTTTTTCTTTTTTGGAGGTAAATATGAAAGTTGCATTCTATACACTTGGTTGCAAAGTAAATACTTATGAAACGCAAGCAGTTTTAAATATGTTTAAAAATAAAAATTATAATATTGTTTCATTTGATGATATAGCTGATATATATATAATAAATACTTGTACAGTAACTAATACAAGTGCATCTAAAAGTAGAAAGATAATTAGACACGCCATTAATCAAAATAAAGATGCTATCGTTGTTGTTATGGGGTGTTATTCACAGATAAGCAGTGATGACATTGCTAAATTAGGTGTAAATATAATTGTTGGGACTAATGAACGAAGTAGAATAGTAGAATTAGTAGAAGATTATATTTCTAATAAAGAAAAAATTAATATTGTAGGAAGTATTGATGACATACCTTTTGAAGATATGGAAGTATCTTATTTAGAAGGCAAAACAAGAGCTTTTGTTAAGATTCAAGATGGTTGTAACAATTATTGCAGTTACTGTATTATTCCTTATACAAGGGGAAACGTTCGCTCAAAGGACAAGGATTTAGTAATAGATGAGATTACTAAATTGGTAAACAATGGTTACCTAGAAATTGTTTTAACAGGCATTCATACGGGCCATTATGGTTTTAAAGATTATTCTTTTTCTAACTTACTTAAAGACGTTACAAAAATAGAAGGTTTAGAAAGACTTAGAATATCATCAATTGAAATAACAGAATTAGATGATGATTTTTTAGATGTATTAAAAAACACTGATATTATTGCTAATCATTTACATATACCGCTTCAATCAGGTTGTGATAAAACACTTAAAGAAATGAATCGTAAATATAATAAAAAGTATTTCAAAGATAAAATTAATTTGATTAGATCTATTAGGCCTGATATAGCTATCACAACTGACGTTATAGTTGGTTTTCCAAATGAAGATGAAAAAGATTTTAAAGAAACTTATGACTTTATTAAGGAAATTGGTTTTATGTCTTTGCATGTTTTCCCTTATTCAAAAAGAGAAGGAACAAAAGCGGCTATAATGTCTAATCAAGTTAATGGTAATGTTAAAAAGTCAAGAGTAAGTAAATTAGTTGCATTATCTAAAAAATTAGAATTAGAATATATGACTAAATATAGGGGTAAGGAAATTACTATAATTGCAGAGACTATAGAAGATAATTATTTAATCGGACATAGTTCTAATTATTTAAAAGTAAAAGTATTAGGGGATACCACTGAATTAGGAAGAAAAATCACTTGCATTGTAGATAAAATTGAATATCCGTATTGTATTGCCAAAAGAATATATTTTTAAAACTAAAAGTTCTATTTACACTAGGAATTGTTAAAACTATAGTTCGAACTTGCTATTTTTTCTATGTATATATATAATTAACATTTAGTAAATTATTAGTTATTTTAAAGGTGGTAGTATGAATAGAAGAAATGGATTTACATTAGTAGAATTATTAGCAGTAATAGTTATTTTAGCAGTAATATTAGCAATAGCAGTACCTCGTATATCAAATATGATAGATAAAGCTAAGGTACAAGTGTTCATTGATAGTGAAAAAATGATTATTGGACTGCTGATGATATAAGTTGGACTTTTGGGGGCAGAAAATTAGGGGTTTGGCATGATGTTAGCTTGGTTCGAACCTTTGAACCTAGTTATACGAAGGATGGGCAAGACTATCCTTTAAATCCGAGATTTGAAATATATTCAGGTAATTTAAAAAAAGTTGGTGATTATACAGACTTTGATGTTAAACTTGTTCAAGTGGAACAAAAACAATCTCCTACTTCTTATACTGATTCAGTAAGAGGGGGCATCATAAAAGATTATTCATTTAATAAAAATCACGCTAATTTAGATTTGGTTTCTACACCTAAATGGAGAAGTAATAAAAATAATGGAAATGGTTTTTATGAATTTGATGGTGTTGGTGATTATATTTCTTTAGGTTCTGTAAGTGATAGTATTATAAGAAAAGGTATGGAAGCAAATGATTTTACAATGTCTGCATGGATTAAGAT
>DUVE01000098.1 GCA_012841205.1 Mollicutes bacterium | reverse complement strand
GACCACAAGTGTGTAATTAAAGCAATGGAGTTAGGAATACCTGTTATTAACGAAGTAGAACTAGCTTATATGTTTTTTCCAAAGAATATAAAAATAATTGGGGTAACTGGGACTAATGGTAAAACAACTACTACTTCAATTATTTATGAAATATTAAAAAAATCAAAAGACAATGTTCATTTGATGGGAAATATAGGATTTCCTTTATGTTCTTTTGTACCACATGTGAAAGATGGAGATATTTTAATAATAGAAATATCTGATCATCAATTATGTAATATAGATAAATTTAAAACAGATATTTCAATACTTACTAATATATCAGAAGCTCACATTGATTTTCATGGGACATATGAAAAGTATAAAGAAATGAAAAAAAGGATTTTCAATCGTCATACAAAAAAGGATGTTTCAATATTAAATATGTCTAATGAAGAAGGATTAGCGTTGTCTAATGATATAGTATCCACTAAAAAATATTTTTCATCGCAAAATAAAATAGATGAGGGATGTTATATAGATGATAATTATTTGTATTACAACAATGAAAAAATAATATCATTAAATAGTATCAAAATAAAGGGTGTACACAATCATGAGAATATTATGGCAGCTCTTCTTGCTGTAAAAGAGTTTGGAATAGATAATCAAGATATTGTTGAAGTACTTAAAGATTTTAAGGGTGTTGAACATCGTATAGAGTTTGTTTCAAATATTAAGGGAAGAAATGTATATAATGATTCAAAATCAACCAATAACAAGTCAACTATAACAGCTTTAACATCGTTTGATGAACCTACAATATTAATTTTGGGTGGACTAGATAGGGGTCAAAGTTTTAACGAATTAAAAGAATATTTGGGGAATGTAAAAGCAATAATTGCATACGGTGAAACAAAACGGAGGATATTTGATTTTGCTAAAAATGCTGGTATTATTTGTGAAATGACAGAAAATCTGGGTGAAGCGACAAAAAGAGCATATGCTTTATCAGAAGATAAAGATATCATTTTGCTTAGTCCTGCTTGTGCTTCATGGGATCAATTTAAAGATTATGAAGAAAGAGGAGAAGCATTTAAAAGGTATATAAATAATATAGGGAAAGAGGGAAACAATGAGTAAGATTAGAGAAGTAAAAGCAAGGGAAATATTAGATTCTAGAGGAAATCCAACAATTGAGGTGGATGTAATATGTGAGGGTGGAAGTTTTGGACGTAGTAGTGTTCCAAGTGGAGCTTCTACTGGGATCTATGAAGCTTTAGAACTTCGTGATGGCGATGATCGTTATATGGGTAAAGGGGTCTTAAAGGCTGTAGAGAATGTTAACGATATTATAGCTCCAAGATTAATTGGAAGGGAAGTAACAAATCAAAGGGAAATTGATAATCTTTTAATTGAGCTTGATGGTACTGAGAATAAGAGTAATTTAGGTGCGAATGCAATGGTGGGTGTATCCCTATCGTGCTTGAAAGCAGCAGCTGATTATAATAATACGCCGTTATACAAATATCTAGGTGATGGTAAGGAACTACCTATTCCTATGATGAACATTTTAAATGGTGGAGCTCACGCTGATAATAATCTTGATTTTCAAGAATTCATGATAGTTCCTTTAGCGCCTACATTTAAAGAAAGACTTAGAAAAGGTACAGAAGTATTCCATACTTTAAAGAAAGTTTTAAAAGGTAAAGGATATAATACAGCAGTTGGTGATGAAGGTGGTTTTGCACCTAACTTAAAAAGTAATATTGAAGCATTTGATCTAATAATGGAAGCAATAATGCAAGCTGGATATACACCAGGTGTTGATATTTCTCTTGCAATTGATGTTGCGGCTTCACAATTTTATGAAGATGGACAATATAATTTAAAAGGCGAAGGAAAAATTTTTAATACTGATGACATGATTAGTTTCTATGAGGAGCTTGTTACAAAATACCCAATCATATCAATAGAAGATGGTCTTGAGGAAACAGACTTTGAAGCGTTTGGAAAATTAACCGAACGTATTGGTTCTAAAGTACAATTGGTTGGAGACGATTTATTTGTAACAAACGCAAAAATGCTACAAAAGGGAATAGAGGATGGTGTATGTAATGCAATTCTTCTAAAAGTTAACCAAATTGGAACTGTAAGTGAATTGCTTGATACAATAAATCTAGCTAAAGAGAATAACTATAAAACAGTAATTTCACACCGTAGTGGAGAAACAGAAGATACGTTTATAGCTGATTTTGCTGTTGGACTTAATTTAGGTCAAATTAAAACAGGTTCGTTATCTAGAACTGATAGAACATGTAAGTATAATCAGTTGATTCGTATTGAAGAGGGATTAGGCAGCTAAACATTAAAAATTAAATTATGCATTTTTAAAGTGTGGTTGTGTTATTGCGAATTACAAAATTCTTTATTTAAAATGCGTCTC
The DNA here is from genome assembly GCA_012841205.1 of Mollicutes bacterium. Classification (GTDB taxonomy): domain Bacteria; phylum Bacillota_I; class Bacilli_A; order RF39; family UBA660; genus UBA5348. The sequence continues at coordinate 4,470 of DUVE01000098.1, read as the reverse complement.
ATGCTATAATATATAATACGAGGTGACAAGAATAATGAAATTTAGAATGATTGTTGTTGATGGTAAAAAGGTTAGATTAAATAGATTTATTGATTGGCTTGTTTATATGGTTGGTTACACTTTTATTCTTATCTTAATAACCATAATATTTAACGATACTTTTATTCTCGATAATAGTTATTTTGGTTTTTGGGCCTTTTTAGCTAGTGTAATAATCTATATTTTGAATAAGACAATTAAACCGATAATCTTTTTGTTAACGCTTCCAATAACGGGGCTTACATTGGGCTTATTTTATCCTTTTATAAATGTAATGATTATAAAGATTACTGATTTTATATTAGGAGAACATTTAGAAACAAATGGAATTTTTATTCTTTTCTTTGCTGCTATATTAATATCAGCAATGAACTTTTTATTAGAGAAGATAATAATAGAACCACTTACAAGAAAGGATTGATTGTATGGATAGGTATTTAGTTGATATAGGAATCTTTCAGATCAGTTGGTATTCAGTATTTATATTTTTGGGAATATTTATTGGTGGTGCTTTTTTGTTTAGAGAAGCAAGAAAGTTTAAAATACCCGAGGACTTCCTTTCGAACCTTGTTTTTTGGACTATCATATTTGGTTTAATTGGAGCAAGGCTTTATTTTGTAGCTTTTAATTTTGAACTATATGAGAACAATCTAATAGATATATTTAAAACATGGGAGGGCGGACTTGCTATTCATGGGGGTATCCTCTTTGGTTTTATCTTTATTTTAATATACACTTTAAAATATAAAGTGAAAACATTTAGAATTCTTGATATAGCCGTACCTGGTCTTATAATTGGTCAAGCTATTGGAAGATGGGGAAACTTTATCAATCAAGAAGCTTTTGGTGGCGAAGTAAGTAGAAAATTCCTAGAGAGTTTATTTATACCAGATTTTATAATAGATCGTATGTACATAAGGGGTGCTTATTATCATCCGACTTTCCTATATGAATCATTGTGGTGTTTAATTGGGTTTATTATCATACTTTTAATTAGAAAGTTTTATCGTTATTTAAAAACAGGACAACTTACAGGTGTTTATTTCATGTGGTATTCTTTAGGACGATTTTTTATAGAGGGGCTTAGAACAGACAGTTTGATGTTCGAAGGTTTTAAAGTAGCCCAAATTGTATCTGCCCTATTGTTTATAATTGGATTAATTATTGTTATTTCAAGAGGCAGAGGTTCGAAGTTTGAAAACCTTTACAAAGAGGAGGATAAGATCAATGATATTAAATTTTGATGTAATAGTAATTGGTAGTGGACCAGCTGGGATGACCGCTGCCATTTATTTAAAACGTGCTAATGTTAATGTGATGATGCTAGATAAAAATGCCCCTGGAGGTCAAATAAACAGAATTGCATTTATTGAAAATTATCCAGGTTTTTCTAATGTTGCAGGATCTGATTTAGCGTATAATATGTTTATGCAAACGCAGGAACTAGGAGTTCCCTATAAATATGGTAATGTTGTTAGTATTAAAGACGAAGGTGATTATAAAGTTGTAAAAACTGAGCAAGAAGAATTTACTTGTAAAAGTGTAATTATTGCAACTGGAAGGAAACCAAAAGAACTTGGTTTAGAAAACGAAAAAAAATTAATAGGCAGAGGTATAAGCTGGTGTGCAATATGTGATGCGACTCTATTTAAAGATAAAGATGTTGTCGTTGTAGGTGGAGGAAACTGTGCTTTAATAGAAAGTCTTTACTTAAGTGATATAGTAAATAGTGTTACGATTGTGCATCGTTCAAGTGAATTTAGAGCTGAAAAAATAATGCAGGATAGAATTTTTAGTAATCCTAAAATAAAAGTTCATTTTAATTCTGTTGTAACAAAGTTAAATATAGCTGATAATAAACTTGAAGGTGTTCAAGTGTTTAATAAAGAAGAAGAAAAAGAGAGTACAATTAATGCTGCTGGTTTGTTTATTTTTATTGGCTTTGAACCATCAACAGAATATGTTAGGGATCTAAACATAGCAACAGATAATAATTATATTGTAGTTGATAACAATATGAGAACAGATACCCCTGGTGTATATGCTTGTGGAGATGTTATTAAAAAGGAATTATATCAAATTACCACATCTGTAGCTGAGGGAAGTATTGCAGCAATGAGTGCAGTAAATGATTTAAAAGAATGATCAATTAGATGGAGCTGATTCAATATGAAAAAAGTAGTTGTATTAGGTGGCGGACATGGTTTGTCAGTTATATTAAAAGGATTAAAACTTTTTCCAATAGATCTTACAGCGGTAGTGGCTGTGTCAGATGACGGATCGTCAACTGGTAGATTAAGAAAGGAATTTAATATTCCTGCTGTTGGTGACTTGCGTAATGTGGTTGTTTCGCTATCTGAATCAGAACCACTATTTGAAAAGCTTTTCCAATATCGTTTTAAAGGGAATAGTGATCTTTCAGGTCATCCTGTTGGAAATCTTTTGCTTACTGCACTTGCTGATATTAATGGTAGTTTAACTGAAGCAGTTAAATCTTTTGGAAAAATATTAAATTTAAAAGGTAAGGTTTTACCACTTACAGAGGATGCTGTAACATTGGTTGCTCACACTAAGCAAGGTGAAAAATTAGAAGGCGAGGAACATATTCGTAAGTCTGGAAAAGAAATAGATTATGTTGAATATAAAGAAAAACCATTGGTACTAGATGAAGTGATTAATCAAATATTAGGTGCTGATTTGATTGTCCTTGGTTTGGGAAGTCTTTTTAGTAGTATAATTCCTCATTTAATATGTGATGAAGTAGTTGATGCTATAAGGAAAAGTGATGCAAGGGTATTGTACGTATGCAATGCAATGACAGAACATGGTGAAACAGATAACTTTAAGGTTAGTGATCATATTAAAATATTAAACAAATATTTAAAGGGAAACGTTATAGATGCTGTTTTAGCTAACTCAAAGCATATTGATATTGATGTTCAAGAAAGATATAAAAAGTTAGAACTTAGTAAACCAGTTGAAATCGATCACGAAGAAATAATAAAGACAGATGTGGAATTGTTAGAAGATGATCTTATAGTTATTCAAGATCAAATGGTTAGACATGACTCTATGAATACAGCGTTTTGCATTTTTTCATATCTTTTAAAGGAGAGATAACATGTCGTTTTCAATCGAAATAAAAACGGAAATAATAAAGACAGAAAATACTAATTTGGAAAATCTTGCTTTGTTATCGGCTTATTTTCGCCAAAATGCATATGTAGATGAGAAACTTATAAGGGTTCATACAGAAAACGCATCAATATGTAGGTATTTATTTAAAATTATTAAAGAACTATATGATGTTTCAATAAATGTAACTGTAAGAAAAAATTTTAATTTTAGAAAATCAATGTTGTATATAATAGAAGTTAAAGAGAAGAAAGACAACATTTTAAAAGATATATCACTTATTAATGATCAAGGTTATTTCATAAATGTCCCAAAGGAATACATTATAGAAGATGAAGAACTAGAAAAAGCTTATTTGAAGGGAACCTTTTTAGCGAGCGGAAGTGTTAATAATCCAAAAACATCAAGATATCATCTTGAATTTTTGTTAGATGATGCCGAATATGCAGAATTTATAAGTGATTTGCTAAATAAATATGATTTGAATAGTCGTATTATAAAAAGAAAAACAGGTTATATGGTCTATATAAAAGAAGCTGAGAAGATAAGTGATTTTTTAAAAATATTAAAAGCATATAATGGTGTATTATATTTTGAGAATGTAAGAGTTTACCGTGAACAAAAAAATATTACTAATCGTCTTAATAATTGTGAACAGGCAAATATAGAAAAAACAATTAATACAGCTTTAAGTCAAATCGAACACATAAATATAATATCTGATGCAATAGGGTTAGATAATATTGATGAGAGACTTAGTGAAGTAGCACAGTTCCGTATAAAATACCCTGAATCTTCACTCTCAGAACTGAGTGATATTATGAGTCATGAGCTAGGTAAAAGAATAACGAAATCGTGTTTAAACCATCGTTTAAGAAAAATTAAAGAAAAAGCTGAACAACTTGCTGATAAAAATGTATGATATATTTTGAAGTCATTTTTTAGTTGGCTTCTTTTTATTTGTTAAAATTGTGAATTTATATTATGATATTCCATGTAAATCTTTCTTTCTTTGAAATGTGTATTAAAAACATTTCAAAAGAGTGGAATTTTTGATAAAATAGATATATCAGATTAAAATGAGAAGGTATGTGATAATAGTGGGAAAAATTATATCAATTGTTAATCAAAAAGGTGGCGTCGGAAAAACGACGACAAGTATTAATTTATCTTCTTCTTTAGGCCTTTTAGGTAAAACTGTTTTACTTATTGATCTAGATCCTCAAGGAAATGCATCAACAGGGGTAGGTTTTGATAAAGGTGATATTAATAAAAGTGTATATGATGCTTTAATAG
>DUVE01000097.1 GCA_012841205.1 Mollicutes bacterium | reverse complement strand
GAAGATTATATTAAAAATATTGTAGCTGCTGCAGAAATTAAAGAGGGTGTATCAAAATTGTATAAATGATACAACAATATATATTACTAAGTTATATTTAAAAACAAGAACTGTTGATACTTATTAAAAGCAATAATAACAATATTATTGCTTGTTCTTGTGTATTTTAACAAGAACGTGTTATAATTACTTTTGTGCGAAATGAAGGTGAATTACATGAATGTTAAGAATATTGCTATAATTGCTCATGTTGATCATGGTAAAACAACTTTAGTTGATCAACTATTAAGAAATTCTGGAACTTTTCGTGAAAATGAAGATGTTGTAAAAAGAGCAATGGATAACAATGATATTGAAAGAGAAAGAGGTATAACAATATTATCTAAACCTACTTCTATAAAATATAAGGATTATAAAATAAATATTTTAGATACTCCAGGTCATGCTGATTTTGGTGGTGAAGTAGAGAGAATTATGAATATGGTTGATGGTGTTATATTAGTTGTAGATGCATATGAAGGAACAATGCCTCAAACAAGATTTGTTTTAAAGAAAGCATTAGACGCTGATGTAAAACCAATTGTTGTAATAAACAAAATTGATAAAGAATCAGCACGCCCAAAAGAAGTGGTAGATGAAGTAATAGATTTATTTATTGAACTTGGGGCTAGTGATGAACAACTAGACTTTAAAGTTGTTTATGCATCGGCAATTGATGGAACTACAAGTTTAGATCCGGATATCACAACACAAAAGAAAACATTTGATCCCTTATATCAGATTATATTAGATGAAATACCAAATCCTGTAATAGATAAGGAAAAACCATTACAATTTCAACCAGCTCTTTTAGATTATAATGATTTTGTTGGTAGAATGGGTATTGGAAGAATAACAAACGGAAGTGTTAAGGTAAATGAAATGGTATCTTGTGTAAGACTTGATGGAAGTATTAAACAATTTAGAGTTCAAAAATTATACGGATATTATGGTTTGAAGAAACAAGAAATAGATGTTGCTTATGCAGGTGATATAGTAGCGATAGCAGGTCTACCTGATATTTCAGTAGGAGAAACTATTTGTAATGTTGGAAAAGAGTCTCCATTAGAACCGCTTGGAATTACTGAACCAACACTTCAAATGACTTTTGGAACTAACACAAGTCCTTTTGCTGGTAAAGAAGGAGATTCGGTTACTGCAAGAAAAATAGAAGAACGCCTATTTAAAGAAACTCAAAGAGATATTAGTTTAAGAGTGGAAGCTACTAGTAATGATACGTGGGTAGTTTCAGGTAGAGGTGAATTACATTTATCTATTTTAATTGAAAATATGAGAAGAGAAGGTTTTGAATTACAAGTTTCTAAACCAGAAGTAATCATTAAAGAAATAGATGGTGTTAAATGTGAACCTTATGAAGAATTACAGATAGATGTCCCTGAAGAATATGTAGGAACTATTATAGAAGCTTTAGGTCATTGTGGTTCTACAATAGAAAGTATGGTTAGTAATGAAAGACAAACTAGATTAATTTATACTATACCTTCTCGAGGTTTAATTGGTTTTATGACTAGCTTTATGACTATGACAAAAGGATATGGAATTATCAATCATACTTTTAAAGAATATAGACAAGTTCATTCACTAAATTTAGGTGAACGAAAACTTGGTGTTTTAGTATCGATGGAAAATGGTAAAACAACGGCTTATGCTCTAGGTGCCCTAGAAGATAGAGGTATAATGTTTGTTGAACCAGGAGTTGAAGTATACGAAGGAATGATTGTTGGTGAACACAATAGGGAAAATGATCTTGCTGTAAACCCTATTAAAGGAAAACAATTGACTAATACTAGATCAGCAAGCAAGGATCATACTGTTGTTTTAAAACGTCCAAGACAAATGACCCTTGAAATGTGTTTAGATTATATTAATAATGATGAATTAGTTGAGGTCACACCTAAAAGCATTCGTTTACGTAAAAAAGTTTTAGCAACAGGCGAAAGAAAAAAACAAGAGAGTAGAGTAAAATAAAAAGATAGTTGTAAAAAGGCTATCTTTTTTTG
>DUVE01000096.1 GCA_012841205.1 Mollicutes bacterium | reverse complement strand
GTTTACAAATACCAATTACAAATAATAAACATATCCATTTAGTGAGTGGAAGGACAACACTTGATAATGGACATATTCACAATGTTGAGATAGCTAGTTTGCTTGAATAAATAAAGGCACTTGGTGTGTCTTTATTTATTAATGATAATGTAACCTTTTTGGATTATTTTTTGGATAAAAGGTGCTCTATATTTAAAATGAGGATTTGGATCCTCTATAGCTTTAACTATTTTATTAACGATACTTTTTAAATTGTGACTAGAAAACGCATTTATTTTCAATTTTTCAGAATTATATATTTTTTTTCTATGATCTTTAAAAACAGAATTTTCATCATCATATTTATTATCTAGCATAACTTCATTGAATCCAGTTTTATAAAGACCAGGTTCTACAATCACTATTTTTACATTTGAATTGACACTTTTAAGTTCTTTTCCCAATGCTGTTGTAATGGTATTTAAAGCTGCTTTGGTAGAAGCATATATACCGAGCCAAGGAAAAGTAATTTCACTTATCATAGATGAAATCATCACTATACGACCTTTATCGTTTTTAATCATTCTTTTTAAAAATAGTTGTGATAATGCAATAGTTCCAAAAAAATTAACTTCAAAGTTTTTTCTGATTTTATCCATTGAAGCTTCTACTAATGACCCTCCAATTCCAATAGCAGCATTATTTACAAGAACATCGATATCTAAGTTTTTAACTTTGTTTCTATCGTCTTCATTTGTAATGTCTAATTTTAATAATTTTGCATTTTCTACTTTTAGTTCTTCTTTTCTTTTTAATGCTCTTAGATGCTCACCACTTTCAACTGAAAGGTAAACAAAATGACCTTTTTTTAAAAGCGCTAATGCAGTTTCGTATCCGATGCCACTTCTAGCACCTGTTATTAATATTTTCATATAATCACCATTATTAGTATTTTCAAAACAGTTATTTATAAACAAAAATCACCTGATTGGTGATTTTAATTACTAGCAAACAGTTTTATACCAAGGACGGCATATAAAGAACAATACGAAGATTACAATAAGAATAGCAATTATCCAACCTCCGCCGCCAAATGTAGAACCATATCCAGGATATCCGCATACGGGATATCCACATCCAAATCCTGGACACATGTTTATTCCCCCTTTGTCTTATCTACTATAGATTATTCTCATTGTAAGATAATAGTCATAATAGATGACATATATTTATAATATTGTGAATCTAATTTCTTTGTAGTATAATTATCATATTATTTATATTGCCTTGTAGCCAAGTGGTAAGGCACTGGGCTCTGACCCCAGCATCGTTAGTTCGAACCTAACCAAGGCAGCCAAAAGAACTTATCATCTAATTTTAGATGTTTTTATTAAAAAAAGAAGGTGTATATATGGAAACTCAATTAGCTGAATTATTATTTCCAAACATTGATAAGGAACCTTCATATTATGAAAAAATATATCCTAAACGTAGTGAAAAAGTTGTAACTAGATTTGCACCTAGTCCAACAGGGTTCGTTCACCTAGGTTCTTTATATGCGGCTTTTTTAAATAGAATGTTTGCAGATCAAGAAAACGGAATATTTTATGTGAGAATAGAAGATACTGACCAAAAGAGGGAAGTGGAAAATGGTGTCTTGAAAATAAAAGAAGGACTGGATTACTTTAACATCGATGTAGATGAATCACCCTTTAATGAAGGTAATTACGGACCATATATACAATCTCACAGAAGTGATATATATCAAACCTATGTTAAGGATTTAGTTAAAAAAGGTTTAGCTTATCCTTGCTTTTGCACAGAAGAAGAATTGAAAAATATTAGGTGTGAACAAGAATCATTAAAAATCGTAACTGGTTATTATGGAAAATGGGCAGTATGCAGAAATATGTCATTTGATGAAATTAAAAAGCGTATTGAAAATAATGAGCCATATGTTATCAGGCTTAGAACACCAAATATATGTGAAGAAAAAGTAGAATGTGTAGACTTAATTAAAGGATCAATTTATTTCCCTGTTAATAATATCGATATTGTTTTATTGAAATCGGATGGTCTTCCAACATATCATCTAGCCCACGTCATAGATGATCACTTGATGCACACAACCCATGTAATTAGAGGTGATGAATGGCTATCTTCGATGCCTCTTCATTTACAACTTGCATCAGTGTTAGGTTTTGAAACTCCAAATTACGCACATATTTCTCCACTTACTAAAAAGGAAGGGAAAAGTATTCGTAAATTAAGTAAAAGAAAGGACCCAGAACTTGCTATTAGTTATTATCAAGAGATGGGGATACCAGTTGAGGCACTTAAATTATATTTTGCAACTATTACTAATTCTAATTTTGAAGAATGGTATAATCAAAATCCAACCAAGAATATTAGCGACTTTAACTTTACCTTCAATAAAATGCCAGTAGGTGGAACATTATTTGATATTGATAAATTAATAAACATAAGTAAGACTTATTTTAGTTTAAAAGATAAAGAAGATCTTTATGAAGAATCACTAGAATATTTCAAAGAATTTGATTCTTACTTTTATGATATTTTGATAGAAGACAAAGAATATACTTTAAAAGTTTTAAATATCGAAAAAGAAAGAAAAAGAGTACGAAAGGACATTAGCTGTTATAAAGATATCAAGGAAGAAACCTGGTATATGTTTGACAAATCATTCTGTGACATGGCGTCATATAATGCTGAAGCGTTAAATTATAACTTCGAAATACTGGATGAATACCTTAATACTTATCTTACTCTTAATAGTGAGGAAGAGTGGTATGCAAAAGTAAAAGAACTAGCTATTAAATTTGGCTATGCACCTGCTGTAAAAGCATATAAGGAAAACCCTGATAATTATAAAGGTCACGTAGGTGATATTTGTGAAATAATAAGGGTGGTTTTGACGACAAAAAGGACAACTCCAAACTTATTTGAGATTCAATGTATATTAGGAATAGATCAAATAAAAAAGAGATTTAACAATTTTAAGAACTTTTATCTGTAAAATAAAAAAGTGAGTTTTATCACGAAAATAGTTGTATTTTTTTGATAAAGGAATTATAATCAACATGACTTAAATTGCTAAGTCTTATGGCCCGTTGGTGAAATGGTTAACACGCCACCCTCTCAAGGTGGTATTCATGGGTTCGAACCCCATACGGGTCACCAAATATAAGAAACTTGATATACCTCTATAATTAGTAATAATTATAAGGGAGTGGTATTTAATCAATAGAAAACAGTTAGAAATAGATTGTTACCTAAAGAAAGGAGCTATCTATTTTTTTTGCAATCAAAGGCAATAAGACATTTAGAATATAAAAAAGTTCTATTGAAAAAAATCTTAAGATTATATTTTTCAAGCCTTACAAAACAATCTGTAGTTAACTTTTGCAAAAAATGTTATAATCATAATAGGAGGTTTTCAAATGAATGAAATTATAAGAGAGAAAAAAAAGAGATTCATTAAAAAATTAGCCTTAATAATTTTAATACCACTTACATTGTGTGCTGTGTTTGGAATTGTAGATTATTTTAGAATAATTATTGGAAAAAAGCCTATATTTATTTATCGTACAGAAAATTTTTCAAGTTTTGATTTTGAGGTTGGAGCAACTGGATACATTCCCCTATCTAGTGAGAAAGATTCTAATAATGTTGGTATAGGTCAAAATGCTATAGTATTTGAAGATGTTGTTTCACCTAGTAAAGAAGGAGCTACCTATTACGGTATAGGCTATAACGTTTCAACTTGTGATAACGAAACTGGAAATTATACTTTTCAATTGGGAGGCAAGCAAAAAGAACCCTGTTTTAGTACTTTAACGTGCACAAAGACTTTAGCTGAAAATAATAAACAATCAATCGAGTATTTCTTTTTTGATGGTAAAGTATATCGAATGCACACAACTATAACAATGCCAGCTGAGGAAATTGTAAATGAAGAAGTATATAAAAAAGAACTTATAGAAATTAATGATATTGAAGGTTGCGGGGTAACACTTAGTAAGCCAAACGACAAAACTTATGTAACGAAACAAATGTGTAATATATCTAATATGTCAAACAATGATGTAAAAAAGGTATATTTAGCAAGTAAAAAGTCTATGGCCAAAACAAGAACAGAAATTATTGACAAATATTCCCATGATGAAGATATGATATGTGAATAATATAACTGAATATTTTAGAAAATTATTATTAATTAAAGAAAACTCAGTAAGATTATGGTGAAAAAATAAAAAAAGGATTGTTTCTTATTTAAGGAACAATTTTTAAATTTAAAAATCGATTGATATGACCTTTTTTCTTTACATATAAACGTAACAATTCATATAGATAAGTAATTTTGTTTTACAACATTTTAAGTGAATGTTATAATTAATTTATAAATTATAAACTTTACTAAGAAAGAGGCTGAGTAATTTGAATATTAAGACTGACTCAAGAAAAGTAGTAAAAGGTGATACTTTTGTCGCTATGCGTGGTGTTCTAAGTGATGGGCACTCTTATATAAAACAAGCTATTGAAAATGGTGCGTCTATGATTGTAGCTGAAACTGGAGATTATGATGTTCCAACAATTATAGTTAAAGATACGAGAGATTATTTAACTAATTATTTAAAAGATAAATACGAGGATACTTTAAAGGATATTACTTTTATTGGAATAACAGGGACTAATGGTAAGACCACTAGTGGTTATTTAACATATAAATTGTTAAACTTATTAGGCAAGAAAACTGCCTATATAGGCACGATAGGATTTTATATAGAAGGTGAAGTAGAACCACTTAATAATACAACACCAGATGTATTAGATCTTTATGAGATGTTTTTAAAATGTAAGGATAGAGGTATTGAAGTTATTGTAATGGAAGTAAGTAGTCATGCTCTTTCTTATGGTAGGGTAGATGGAATAATGTATGATTATGCAGTATTCACCAATCTAACTCAAGATCATTTAGATTATCATAAAACAATGAATGAATATATGGGTGCTAAGCAAAAACTATTTATGAAGATTAAAAAAGATGGATATGCTATTATCAATGGGGATGATTCTTATTATAAAAATTTCATAACAGATAATAACAATATTATTTATGGTTTTAGTGAAGAAGCTGATTATAAGGTTCTAGATTATGAGTTGAAAATAGATGAAACAACATTTGATTTTAAGGTAAATGAAAATACATATCATTCTAAAATTAATTTGGTGGGTAAATATAATATATATAATTATCTGGTATGTTTAATTATTGCTAATAAAATTGGATATAAGATTGAAGATATTTTAACTTGTAACAAATCTTTGCCGGAGCCTCCTGGAAGAATGGAAGGTATATCTTATAACAACGCGATGATTTTTGTTGATTATGCTCATACACCGGATGCTATATCGAATGTTTTAAATAGCGTTAATAGTTACAAAGAGGGGCGTGTTATAACGATTGTTGGTTGTGGCGGAGATCGTGATAAAACTAAGAGGCCAATTATGGGTGATGTTTCTACTAAGTTAAGTGACTATGTGATTTTTACTAATGATAATCCTAGGACTGAAGATGCAAAAGCGATAATGGATGATATAGTAAATAATTTGAATGTCAACAATTATGAAATAATATATGACCGAAAAAAGGCAATTGAAAAAGGTATTGATATATTGGAGGAAAAGGATATATTATTAATACTTGGAAAAGGTCATGAAAATTATCAAATTATAGGGAAAGAAAAACATCATCATGATGATAATGAGTATGCCAAAAGATATATTGAAGGGAAACAAGAGGTAGAAAAATGTGTGGATTCGTAGGATTTGTATCAAGTAATAAAAGAAAAAAAACCATCGTTAAAAAAATGGCAGGCAAAATAAAACATAGGGGACCTGATGGAGAGGCTTATCACATAGGCGATGATATAGCATTAGCATCCAGACACCTAAGTTTTAGTGATTTAAATAATGAATTAATATATAGTGAAGATAAGTCACTTGTTATCGCTTTAGATGGTGAGATATATAATTGTAAAGAGTTAAAAAAGGATTTGTTAAAAAAGGATTATATATTTAATACTCAAAGTTGTGCTGAAGTAGTACTTCACGGTTATGAGGAATATGGTGTAGAAATACTTAATAAATTAAGAGGTATGTTTGCTTTTGTTATCTATGACAATAATAAAAAGGAATTGTTTGGTGCAAGAGATTTTTATGGAATAAAACCACTATATTATACACAAATGAATAATACCTTTATGTTTTCATCAGAAATAAAAGCTTTTTTACCACACCCTGATTTTAATAAAGAACTTAATAGGAAGGCTTTGGAAAACTATTTAACTTTTCAATATTCTAAAGGCCCTGAAACTTTTTTTAAAAATGTATATAAATTAACTCCTGGGCATTGTTTTATATATAAAGATAATAAACTAACTATAAAGAAGTATTATGAGTTTAGTTTTGATATCAATGATGATAAACCATTAGAAGCCTTAAAACAAGATATTAATAAAGTTATAGCCGAATCTATTAGGGTGCATAAAAAAAGTAATGTAGAGGTTGGTGCTTTTCTATCAAGTGGTGTTGATTCTTCTTATATAACAAAAGCTAGCAAAGTTAAAAAGACCTTTACAGTCGGATTTGAAAACAAAGATTATAGCGAAGTTGATCATGTAAAGGATTTTGCTTCAAAATTCAAAATTAAAAATATTAGCAAGATTATAACTAAAAATGAATATTTTAAAGAATTCCCTAAAATTCAATATCATATGGATGAACCTTTAGCTGATCCTGCCGCTATTGCTTTGTACTTTCTAAGCAATCTAGCATCTGGTCATGTTAAGGTATGTTTATCTGGTGAAGGTGCTGATGAAATATTTGGGGGTTACAATATTTATCATGAACCATTTTCGGTATCTTGGTATAATAAAATACCGTTCTTTATAAGACGACTTATTGGTAAGGTTGCATCCTTACTACCTAAGGTAAGTGGAATTAACTTTCTTGTAAGAAGAGGAAAAAGGCTAGAAGAAAGATATGTAGGAAATGCTTTTATTTTTGATAGTAAAGAAAGAAAGAAGATTTTATCATTTAAAACAAGAGCAAAAGATTATAAGGAATTGACTAAACCATATTATGATAAAGTTAAAGAACTTGATGATGTTGCTAAAATGCAATATATTGATTTTAACTTTTGGATGGTAGATGATATTCTTCTTAAAGCAGATAAAATGAGTATGGCAAATTCACTTGAGGTAAGAGTTCCATTTCTTGATAAGAAAGTTGTTGATCTAGGTAGGCAAATACCTACTAAATATAAGGTTACAAAAACTACTACGAAGTATGCATATCGTTTAGTTGCAAAAGAAATATTGGAAGATGATGTAGCAGACAAAAAAAAGTTGGGCTTTCCAGTTCCTATTAGAGAGTGGATTAAGGAAGAAGACACATACAATCATATAAAGACTACTTTTTTAAGAGGTAATAGATTTTTTAACACTAGAGAAACGTTAAAGTTATTAGATGAACATATTCGCAATAAGAAAGATAATAGTAGAAAGATATGGACTTTATATACATTCTTAATATGGTACCAACAATATTTTTAAAAAAGACCAAAGCATTGCTTTGGTTTTATAATTGATTATAGATTTTCAATTGATGTTGTGCTCTTGTTGCAACAACATAATATAGTTTCTTTTCATTATCTGTATATTTGTTATTTATATCCGTATAAGCAAGAACTAAATCAAACTCTAATCCTTTTGATAAGTATGAAGGTAGAATAACTAAATTGTGGTTAAAATTCTCACTATGCTCAGACAAGTAATTTATATCTTTAAAATCATTTTTAAGTAAATCATATAAATATTTAGCTTCCACATGATTTTTAGTGATAATTGCAATCTTACTGTGAATTTTCCCTCCATCTTCAATATCACTCTTTAATTGTTTATGGATATCTTTTGGATTTTCTACTATAACAGGGAAATGATTACTACGTCTAATACTAACGGCATGTTTTAACCCCATAATTTTATTAGCAAACTCAATAATTTCAGGTGATGAGCGATATGTTTTATTTAATTCTACATATTTAGTATCACCTAGCACATCTTTTAAATCAAATAATGAATTATAGTTATAATAAGGATTTATATTTTGATTGATATCTCCAAGGATAGTGTATGAAGCATTAGGAAATATCTTTTTTAAAATGGTGTATTGTAATTTGCTATAATCTTGAGCTTCATCTATTACAATTTGTTTAATAAGTGAACTATAGGGAAAACTCTGTAACTTTCCTTGTAAATATATTAAAAGAAGTGAATCCTCGAAACGCAATGTTTTTCGGTTTATAAAATCATTTATTTCATCATCACTTAATTGAGAACCATATATTCTTGTAAAGGCATTTGATTTAAATAAATTTTTAAACAATGTTATTATATCTTTTTTAGTATTAAAACTTTCCCACAGTAGTTTTTGGACAGTCTTTCCGTATTTGCTAACAATCTTCTTTTCTTTGTTACAAATGTAATCGCTTATACGTTCTATTCTTTCAAACATACTTAATTTTTCATATCTATCATGGAATAATTTGTTTAGATCTTCCTTTTCGTAAAAACTTATTCCAAACTTAACATCATGTCTAAACTTTGCATTATTAGTTAGTTCCCTTACATACTCATCGATGATGTTAATCATTTCGTCTTTCATTTTAAAGGCAGTTAAATCTTTGTTAACATTTGGATCAACATAATACCTTTCTATAAAAGATGAAAAACTTTCGATATTACTATATCTAGTAATATATTTGGTAGCGAAATCACTAAAAGTAGTATTTAGTGCATTAGCTTCTCCTAATTCGGGAAGAACATTTGATATGTATTCAGAAAAGATATTGTTAGGAGAAAATATTAATATATTATTAGAATTCAAATTTTTAATTTTATATAAGAGAAAGGCTACTCGGTGAAGTGCAACTGAGGTTTTACCAGAACCAGCTATTCCTTGGACAATTAAATTTTTGCTATCTATGTTTCTTATTACTTCATTTTGTTCTTTTTGAATAGTATTAACAATGTTTTTCATTTTGTCATTTGAAGTATTTGTAAGTATTTCTTGCAAGAATTCATCTGTAACATTAACATCGTTATCAAATATGTGAAGTAATTTTCCATCTTTAATTTTATATTGTCTTTTTTTTGTTAAGGTGCCCTCTATTACACCTTCAGGTGCAGTATAACTTGCGCTTCCTACCTCATAATCATAGAACATACTAGAAATAGGTGCTCTCCAGTCATATATTAGATTATCATTATCTTTTGTTAGATGAGTTATTCCGATATAGATAGTTTGATCATTGATCTTTGCATTCTCTTTAAAATCGATTCTTCCAAAGTAAGGACTTGTTTTAACGCGATATAATTTTTTTAAATAATTAGCGTGTCTTTCAAATGCGTAATATTCAAAGTCTGATGCCATTAGGCTACTTCTTATTTCTACTGGGTCCATAGATCCTTTGTTTTCCCATATAAACTTTCTTGATTCTTTGACATCGATACTTTCTATCTCTAAATCTTTACTAAGTTCAGATATCTGTTTATCAATTTCGATCAAGCTATTCTTTAAATATTTCATTTCACAATCTAACACTTCTTTAGATACAGCCATAATAACCTCCTTATATGTAAACTATAGCCATTATATCACGTAAGAGAAGTAATATAGTTTTTTATTACAACTTTATTTTTAATAATTAGTCAACATCACACGCAAAAAAAAGAATCTTACATAATATATAGTGTATCGGTAACAGGAGGTGATTATATGTTCGGTTATGGTGGCTTTAGCGGCTACGGTGGCGGGTGCTACGGTGGCTTTCGTTCCTCAAGTGCAATAATATTGGTTTTATTCATTCTCCTTGTAATTGTATTTTGCGGATTCTCTGGACATGGCGCTTGTTAACAAGAGGGATTTATCTCTCTTTTTTTATTTTATTAATTCTTAGGTAAATTTAATATTAATTTTCATACGTTCTCCATAAATAATCATGTTATACCATGAGATGAAAGCACGAAAACTATAACTATGATTAAAAAACATCTAATTTATAAAAAAACTATAATATTGATTTTTTTAAAAGAAAATAAACAAATGTCATTTTTCCTCTTGCATTTCATATAATATGTTTGGTATAATTACAGACGTGTGACTGCTTAGATGTGCGAGGTTGCCGATACGCCAGGTTAAGTTGTTTAGGCAAAACTTGACTTTCGGGTAATTTGTACGGAGCAAGTCTATACTAGATATAGGCGAAGGAGGAATATTATGGCAAACAAAGTTCGTATTAAGCTAAAAGCTTATGATCACAGGATCTTAGATCAAGCTGCTATCAAAATTGTAGAATCAGTAAGAAGAACTGGTGGAACAGTTAGTGGTCCAGTACCATTACCAACAGAAATTCAAAAGTATACAATTCTAAGAGCAGTACATAAATATAAAGATGCTCGTGAACAATTCGAAAGAAGAACTCATAAAAGACTTATTGACATCAATAATCCAAGCAAGGAAACAATAGAGGGCTTAACTCATATTGATTTACCTAGTGGTGTTGATATTGAAATTAAATTATAAAAATTAGGAGGATAATTATGAAGAAAGGAATCTTAGGCCGCAAAATAGGAATGACACAAGTATTTACTGAAGAAGGTAAATTAATTCCTGTAACGGTAATTGAAGTAGAACCTAATATAGTAACTCAAATCAAAACTAAACAAACTGATGGTTATGATGCAATTCAATTAGGATTTTCTACAAAAAGAGAAAAATTAAGTAACAAACCAGAACAAGGTCATGTTGCTAAAGCTAACACAACGCCTAAGCGCTTCTTAAGGGAAATCAGAGATGTTGAAGTATCAAACTATACGTTAGGTCAAGAAATCAAAGCTGATGTATTTGAAGCAGGCGAAATAGTTGATGTAACAGGTACTAGTAAAGGTAAAGGTTTCCAAGGTGTTATTAAACGCCACAACCAATCAAGAGGACCAATGGGACACGGATCACAATACCATCGTGGTGTTGGGTCAATGGGGACCATGAGACCAATGCGTGTTTTCAAAGGTAAGAAATTACCAGGTCATATGGGTCATGAGACAGTTACAATTCAAAATCTTGAAGTTGTATCAGTTGACTTAGAAAACAACATTATATTAATAAAAGGAAATGTTCCAGGAGCAAAGAAGTCATTAGTAATTATTAAAACATCTGTTAAAATGCCAACTGTTAAAAATGAAGCTTCTATATTGAAAACTTATGTTGAAGAAAAAGAAGAAGAAATTAATGCAACTGAAGAAGTTGCAGAAAAAACAGTTACAGAAGATGTAAATGAAGAGGCTTTAGCTTCAGTAGACGAAAAATCATCACAAGAAAGCGAAGAACAATAATCACTTTGTGGTTATATTGTGATGAAAGGAGGAAACAAGATGTTAAAAGTAGCTCTTTTAAATATAAAAGGTGAAAAAGTAAAAGATATAGAGTTAAACGAAAGTATTTTTGGTATAGAACCAAATGACACTGTAGTTTATAACGCTGTTGTTTTAGCAAGAGCTTCATTAAGACAAGGAACTAGTAAAACTAAAACACGCAGTGAAGTTCGCGGTGGTGGAAGAAAACCATGGCGTCAAAAGAAAACAGGTAATGCAAGACATGGATCTATCCGTTCTCCACAATGGAGAGGTGGCGGTATAGTCTTTGGACCAGTACCTCGTAGTTTTTCTAAAAAAATGAATAAAAAGGAACGTAGGTTAGCTCTTAAATCAGCACTATCTTATAAGGTAATGGGTAAAGAATTATTAGCAATTGACAATTTTGCTATAACTTCTCCTAAAACTAAAGATATGATAGAGGTTTTAAACAATTTAAAAATTGATAAATCAGTATTAATTGTTGTAAACGAATTATCTGAAAATGTTGTTTTAGGTACAAGAAATTTATCTGACATAAAAGTTATTAGTGCAAATGAAGTAAATACATATGATTTAGTTACTTATGATTATTTACTAATAGAAGAAGAAGCTATCAAAGTATTAGAGGAGGTGCTTGTATAATATGAAAAACGATTTTGATATCATAAAGGCGCCAATCATTACTGAGAAAAGTAATAATATTGCATCTGATGATCGCAAGTATGTTTTCAAAGTAGATGCAAGGGCTAATAAAACCCAAATAAAACAAGCTATCGAAAATATTTTTAAAGTGAAAGTAGAATCTGTTAATACGATTAATGTTAAACCTAAAAAGAAAAGAATTGGTCGTTATGCAGGAATGACTAGCAAATATAAAAAAGCCATCGTTACTTTAGCTCTAAATAATAAAATCGATCTATAAGGAGGATGAATATGCCAATTAAGAAATATAAACCAACTACGCCTGGAAGAAGAGGCATGAGTACTCTTGTTAATAGTGAGATTACAAAAAGTACTCCAGAAAAGAGTTTGGTTACAACAATTACAAAAAAAGGTGGCCGCAACAATCAAGGTAAAATTACTGTAAGACATAGAAGTGGAGGAGCTAAACGCAGATACCGCATTATAGATTTTAAACGTAATAAATTTGATGTTGAAGGAAAAGTTACATCTATCGAGTACGATCCAAACAGGACAGCAAATATTGCTCTTATAACATATAAAGATGGTGAAAAAAGATATATCTTAGCACCACTTAATATTAAAGTAGGAGACATTGTTGTCAGTGGCGATAATGCTGATATAAAAGTAGGTAACTCATTACCTATTATGAATATTCCAGTAGGTACTACTATTCATAATATCGAATTAAAACCTGGTAAGGGCGGAGAATTAGCTAGATCAGCTGGTAGTAGCGCTCAAATACTAGGCCGTGAAGGTAAATATGTTTTAGTAAGATTAAGAAGTGGCGAAATGCGTAATATTTTAGGTACTTGCCGCGCAACTATTGGTGAAGTAGGTAATACTGATTACGAATTAGTAAAACTTGGTAAAGCAGGTCGTAAACGCCATATGGGTTTCAAATCAGCTGTTCGTGGTTCTGCTATGAACCCTAATGATCACCCTCATGGTGGTGGTGAAGGTAAAGCACCAATTGGTCGTAAACAACCAATGACACCTTGGGGTAAACCAGCTTTAGGTTTAAAAACACGTAAAAACAAAAAAGCTTCATCAAAGTTTATTGTTAAGCGTCGTAATAAATAAAGAAAGGGTGAAATAATGGCAAGAAGTATAAAAAAAGGACCATATGTTTTTGACAGATTATTATCGAAAATTGAAAAATTAAATGAACAAAACAAAAAAGAAGTCATTAAAACTTATAGTCGTAGATCGACAATTTTTCCAGCATTTGTTGGACATACAATTGCAGTTTATAATGGCAAAGAATTTATTCCTGTTTATGTTACTGAAGATATGGTAGGTCATAAATTAGGTGAATTTTCACCAACACGTAAATTCACTGGACATGGCGGAAGTAAATAAGTTTGGTATTATTCGGAAGGAGGACTACTATGGAAGTACGTGCTAAGGCTTTAGGGGTTAGAATATCACCTGATAGAGCTAGACTTACTATGAACCTTATTCGTGGTAAAAGCGTTATAGAAGCTCGTAATATTTTAAAAAATTTAAATAACAAGGCTTCTAGGATTATTATTAAAGTATTAGATTCTGCCGTTGCAAATGCAGAAAATAATAACGGATTAAAAAGAGAAAATTTATATATTACAAAATGTCACATAGATGAAGGCTCAGTTATTAAACGAGTAATGATAGATTCAAGAGGCCATACAGGTCGCAAAGATCACAATACAAGTCATATAACAGTCATTGTGGCTGAAAAACAAGTATAGGAGGTGTATCTGATGGGTCAAAAAGTTAGTCCAATAGGACTTAGAATTGGTATTAATAAAGATTGGCAAGCAAAATGGTTTGCACCAAAAAATGAAGTTCCAGGTTTATTAAAGAAAGATATAAAAATCCGTAATTTCTTAAGCAAACGATTAAAAGATTCTGCTGTATCTGACGTTATTATCGAAAGAAGAAAAAATAATACAGAAATACTTCTTCATACAGCTAAACCAGGCGTTATTATTGGTCATGGTGGCGAAGAAATTGAAAAATTGAAGAAGGAATTAACTGCTTTAGTTGGTGAGAATATCAAAATTTCAATTATTGAAATAAGAAAGCCTGATTTAGCAGCTCAAATAGTTGCTGATAATATAGCTAAGCAAATAGAAGGTAGAGTGTCTTTCCGTGTAGCTCAAAAGCGTGCTATTAGAAATACTATGAAAGCAGGAGCTAAGGGTATCAAAACACTTGTATCTGGTCGTTTAGGCGGAGCTGAAATGGCTCGTAGTGAAGGCTACACAGAGGGAACTATTCCTCTACATACTTTGAGATCTAATGTTGATTATGCAACTAGTGAGGCTCATACAACATATGGTCTTATAGGTGTAAAGGTTTGGATTTACAAAGGTGAAATTCTCCCTAACAAGCAAAAAAAGGGAGGTAGTAACAATGTTGATGCCAAAAAGAACGAAATATAGAAGACCTCATCGTATTAGATATGATGGTAAGGCTAAAGGTAATACTAAATTACAATTTGGTGATTACGGTTTAATGGCTAAACAAGGAGCTTGGATTACATCAAATCAAATAGAAGCTGCTCGTATAGCTATGAACAGATATATGCAACGTGGTGGTAAAGTGTGGATTAATATATTCCCACATTTATCATTAACAAAAAAACCTCTTGAAACTCGTATGGGTAAAGGTAAAGGAGCGCCTGAAAGTTGGGTTGCTGTTGTTAAAGAAGGCAAGATCATGTTTGAGGTTGCTGGTGTATCTGAAGAGGTTGCAAGAGAAGCATTAAGGTTAGCAATGCATAAATTGCCAATCAAGTGCAAATTTATAATGAAAGAAACTGGTGGTGAAAGCAATGAAGGTTAATGAATTAAGAAATTTGACCACTGAAGAAATTATAAGCAAGATAAATGAAACTAAAGAAGAATTATTTAATTTGCGTTTCCAACAAGCTAATGGGAGTTTAGAAAAGCCTCATCGCATAAATGAGCTTAGAAAAGGCATTGCGAGAGCTAAAACGGTCATTCGTGAACGTGAACTAAAGAAAGATTGAGGTGTTAAGTCCTAATGAAAAAGAGTAATCAAATAATCGGTAGAGTTATAAGCGATAAAAACGATAAAACAATTACAGTTGTCGTAGAGACTTATCGTAAAGATAGTTTATATGGAAAACGTGTAAAATACACGAAGAAATATACTGCTCATGATGAAGCTAATGCTGCTAAAGTGGGCGACAAGGTGTTAATTGAAGAAACAAGACCGCTATCTAAAATGAAAAGATTTCGTTTAATAAAAGTATTAGAAAAAGCTGTAATTTTATAATCTTATAAACTCTTAAGGAGGAGGTATTTAATATGGTTCAGCAAGAAAGTCGTTTAAAAGTAGCTGACAATTCAGGTGCTCGTGAACTTCTAGTTATTAGAGTTCTAGGCGGAAGTAAAGTCAAATCGGCTAATATTGGAGATGTTGTTGTCGGTACAGTAAAAAAAGCGCTTCCAAACGGAACTGTCAAAGATGGCAAAGTAGTTAAAGCAGTTATCGTAAGAACTAAAAAAGGTGTTAGAAGAAACGATGGCTCATATATAAAATTTGATGATAATGCATGCGTTATTATTAAAGATGATAAAACACCAGTAGGTACACGTATTTTTGGTCCTGTTGCTCGTGAATTGCGCGATAAGGATTATATGAAGATTGTATCTCTAGCGACTGAAGTGTTATAGGAGGTGTCTTATGAAATTTAAAACAGGAGACAAAGTAATAGTCATTGCTGGTAAAGAAAAGGGCAATACTGGTCGTATCAGTAAAGTACTTAGAAAAGATAATAAAGTAATCGTAGATGGTCTTAATTTAGTTAAAAAACATTTAAAACCAAATGCTAATAATCAAACAGGCGGCATTGTTTCTGTCGAAGCTCCAATCGACGCATCTAATGTGATGTTTGTAGATGAAAAAACTAATAAAAGAACTCGCAAAAGACCAGTTAGTAAGAATAGCGAAGCTAAAAAATCAGCCCCTAAAAAGGCTAAAACTAAAGAAGACTAGAGAAGGAGGGTAATTATGAACCACCTAAAAGAAAAGTATAAAAAAGAAGTTATTCCAAGTATGATGGAAAAGTTTAACTATAAAACAACAATGGAAGTTCCTAAGATTGATAAAATTGTTATCAACATGGGTGTTGGTGATGCACTAACAAACAGTAAATTAATTGATGCAGCATTACATGATCTAGAGCTTATTTCAGGAGCTAAACCTGTAGTTACAAAGGCTAAAAGATCAATTGCTGGCTTTAAATTAAGAGAAGGATCACCAATCGGTTGTAAAGTAACTTTAAGAAATGAGGAAATGTACAATTTCTTAGAAAAATTAATAAAGATTGTACTACCTCGTGTTAGAGACTTTAGAGGTTTATCACCTAAATCATTTGATGGAAGAGGAAATTATTCATTAGGTTTAACTGAACAATTAATTTTTCCAGAAATAGTATATGATGATGTTGTTAAAACTCTTGGTATGGATATTGCTATTGTAACTACAGCCAAAACTAATGAAGAGGCGTTACAATTATTAATCAATATGGGTGTTCCTTTTAGAAAGTAAGGAGGATAAAATGGCAAAGAAAAGTTTAATTATTAAGGCTAACAGACCGAAAAAATTTAAAGTACGTGAATACACTAGATGTGAGCGTTGTGGAAGACCACATGCTGTCATGAGTGATTTTAAACTATGTCGTATATGTTTTAGAGAACTTGCGTATAAAGGACAAATTCCAGGAATTAAAAAGTCTAGTTGGTAGAAAAATGGAAGGAGGATATTTATGGTAGTAACCGATCCAATTGCAGATATGCTAACAAGAATTCGTAACGCTAATCAGATGCGTTATAAAGAAGTATCAATGCCTAATTCAAGATTAAAACATGAGATCGCTAAAATATTAAAAAGCGAAGGTTTTATTCAAAGTTATAAAGTTGAAAAGGGTAAAGTTCAAGACAATTTAGTTTTGACATTAAAATATGGACAAAAGAAAGAAAGAGTAATAACTGGCTTAAAGAGAATATCTAAACCAGGATTACGTGTATATGCTAAGGCAGAAGAAATACCTACTGTTTTAAATGGTTTAGGGATTGCAATTATTTCTACCTCAAAGGGTTTAATGACTAACAAACAGGCTCAAAAAGATCGTTTAGGTGGAGAAGTATTAGCGTATATTTGGTAACAATTACATAAGGAGGAGTTAATATGAGTCGTATTGGAAAAAGAACACTTACAATACCAGAAAATGTTACGGTTGAATTAAATAACCAAGCTCTTACTGTTAAAGGCCCTAATGGGGAATTATCACTTGACATACCTACTGATGTAATTGTTGAGATTGAAGATAAAGCTATAACAGTAAAGATTGAAAAAGAAAATAATAATTTAAAAGCTCTTCATGGTACTATAAATGCACTTATTCAAAACATGTTAATAGGAGTAAGTGAGGGCTATCAAAGGGGCTTAGAGATTATAGGTGTTGGATATCGTTTTAATGTACAAGGACAAAAACTTGTTATTAATGCTGGATATTCAAATCCAAGAACACTTACTGTTCCTGAAAACTTAAAAGTAGAAGCTATAAGTACTACTGAAATAGTTGTAAAAGGAATAGATAAGCAAGCAGTAGGAGAATTTGCTGCTGAAATTAGAAACGTAAGAAGACCAGAACCATATAAGGGTAAAGGTATTCGTTATAAGGGTGAACATGTACGCCGTAAAGAGGGCAAAAAGGCCGCTAAATAAAGGAAAGGAAGTCTATTATGATAAAAAAAGAATCTAGAAATGATGCGAGAAAAATTAGACATGAGAGAATCAGAAAAAATCTTAATGGAACATCTTTTGTACCAAGATTGAATGTCTTTAGATCGAACAAGAACATCTTTGCTCAAATCATTGATGATGAAAAAGGTATTACTATTGTTAGTGCTTCATCATTAGACAAAGACTTGAATATCAAAAATAGTAGCAATTTAGAAGCTGCTAAATTAGTTGGTGCCTCTATTGCTAAAAAAGCTAAAAAAGAAAAAATAAGTAAGGTCGTATTTGATAGAGGTGGATACCTATATCATGGACGTGTAAAGGCTTTAGCTGAATCAGCACGTGAAAACGGCCTAGAATTTTAAAGGAGGGTAATGATGAAAGACAAAGTAAGAAAGCCTCAAGAAAAAGAAAATGAAGAAATTGTTATTGATATAAAGCGTGTTACTAAAGTAAACAAAGGTGGCCGTCAATTTCGTTTTACTGCTACTGCTGTTGTTGGTAATAGAAAAGGTCTAGTTGGCCTTGGTACTGGAAAAGCAAATGAAGTTCCAGACGCAGTAAAAAAAGCAATCAGTAACGCTAATAAAAATATCATTAAAGTACCTATTATTGATGGAAGAACTATATCACACGAAGCTTACGGTGTAAGTGGAGCAGCTAAAGTTTTAATCAAACCTGCTAAAGCTGGAAACGGTGTTATTGCTGGTGGACCAGTAAGAGCTGTTTTAGAGTTAGCTGGTATTAGCGACGTTATTTCTAAATCACTTGGTTCAAACACTAAAATTAATATGGCAAGAGCTACTATTAATGCTCTTAAATCTCAAAAAACAGTTGAAGAAATTGCTAGTTTAAGAGGTAAAACAGTAGAGGAGATTTTAGGATAATGAAATTACATGAATTAAGATATAGCGAAGGTGCTGTAAAAGAACGTAAGAGATTAGGCCGAGGATCTAGTAGTGGTACTGGTAAGACAAGTGGTAAAGGACATAAAGGACAAAATGCTAGAAGTGGTGGAGGAGTAAGACCAGGATTTGAAGGTGGTCAACTACCATTATTTAGACGTCTTCCAAAAAGAGGATTTAGTAACGCTAATTTTAAAATAGAATATGCAACACTTAATGTTGAAGATTTAAATCGTTTTGAAGATGGTACAGTTGTATCACCAGAACTTTTAAAAGAGATAGGTATGATAAAAAATCAATTAGATGGTATTAAAGTTTTAGGAAATGGAACTCTTTCTAAGAAACTTACAGTAAGAGCTCACAAATTTTCTAAAACAGCACAAAAGATAATAGAAGCAGCTGGTGGAAAAGCCGAGGTGATTTAAAATGTTTGCAGTGTTAAAGCAAATATTTAGCCCAAAAAATAAGGATGTTAAAAAAAGAGTATTATTTACTTTATTTGCGCTGTTTATTTTTAAATTGGGAACAATGATTCAAGTCCCTGGGACAGAATCAATAACTTCAGATCTAGGATTTTTGGAATTAATTGATGTTATGGGTGGTGGAGCATTTAAGCAATTTTCAATATTTGCTTTGGGTGTTTCTCCATACATTACTGCATCAATTGTAACGCAATTATTACAAATGGACATCATTCCATATTTTTCTGAACTTGCTAAACAAGGCCCATCAGGCAGAACGAAAATAAATAAAATCAATCGCTATTTAGCAATTGGACTTGCATTCTTGCAAGGATATGTATTTTCATTTGCCTTTTTACCAACTGGTTCGGGAGCATTAGAATACATGAGAATCGCTGTTATTCTAACAGCAGGTACAGCCTTTGTTCTATGGTTATCTGACCAAATCACACAAAAAGGAATTGGTAATGGTGTTTCCTTGATTATAATGGCTGGTATTTTGATGACTACTCCAACTATGTTTGTTGAAGCATTTAGAGAAATGGTAAATACAGCTAGTACTCAAACTTTAGTTTTAGGAATAATATCATTTGCAATTTTCGTTATTATTTATCTTTCTATAGTTGTAGGAGTTATATTCGTACAACAAGCAGAGCGAAGAATACCAATTCAATATTCAAACAGAACATCAAGTTCATATGGATCTAAGCAAAGTTATATGCCAATTAAAGTGAATTCAGCAGGTGTTATGCCTGTAATATTCTCATCAATGCTGATAGCGGTTCCATCTGCAATTGCACAGTTTAGTAAGAATGAGGATATGTTGTTATTTGTAAAAAAATATTTAGATTACAATACAGCAACAGGTTTTGTTTTCTATATGGCATTAATTCTTTTCTTTGCATATTTTTATACATTTTTACAACTTAAACCAGATGAAATGGCTACTAACTTTCAAAAACAAGGTGGTTATATTCCAGGGATTAGACCTGGTAAAGATACAGCCTCTTATTTAAAGAAAGTTTTATCTCGTTTAACTATCATAGGTGCAATATTTCTAATGGCAATATCAGGACTACCGATTATTTTTTCAAGTTTGTCTAACTTAAGTGCAAATATTACAATCGGTGGAACAGGATTATTAATAGTTGTTGGTGTTGCATTAGAAACCTATAATCAACTTGAAAGTATATTACTTACAAGAAATTATGGAGGGAAATAAATAATGGCTAACATTATACTAATAGCAGCAGCTGGAGCTGGTAAAGGAACTCAAGCTAGGTTAC
>DUVE01000095.1 GCA_012841205.1 Mollicutes bacterium | reverse complement strand
TTTTGTAGATACGAACATCATCAATTATACCTTTATATCTATACACAGGAGGATTGTTTGTTTCAAATCCAATTCCTCCAACATCACTTGTGTGATATCTGTTATTCCACTCACGAGCTGCCTCCTGCTTTTTTACACCATCAACATATAGTCTGACATAACCTCCATCATATGTTGCTGTAATCATATGAAATTTATTATCATGTAAATTAATACCCGTAGTTGCAGTTGAAATGATTGCTGTTCCAGTATCAGTTCTAAGCGATAAATTCCCATCTGAAGTTAATGACATGGTTAAACCATAATTAATACTTAACACACCTGCTAAACTCATTCCCTCTGCCATCCCGTTTGATTTAACTATAGCAGACAAAGTAAAATTAGACCCATGCAATGCTGTACCAATAGAAAGTGGTATCTTTATAGAATCATCCACTCCGTCAAACTCATACGCACCATATCCTTGCATACTTGCTTTTGACCATTTAGGAGTATTACTTAATTGAATGTCCGCATGATTATTATTTAATGAATAATCAGTTATTCTTCCTTCACGACTATTTTCTATATATGGCGTTGCATGACCCTTTTCTTCTGATTGTAATTCATATAATATAAAATCAAGATCATCAGTTGTATTTCTTGTCCTTATATTAAACATATAATGCGATGTCCCAGGACCTCTACCTATATTCGTTTGAATTACTTCTTTAACTTCTCCAGGCTTAATCCAAGTATTGTCTCCTAAATTGTTTGATATACAAACATCATTAACTCCAATATTTTTAACTTTTACAGTAGTTGTAAAAGTGCGCCCTTCATTTAAAGTGTTTGAAACAATTGTAGTAGCAGAAGGAGTTGTACTTGTTGAATTAATACCAGAAATAATTACCCTTGTAGCATTATCAATTCCATATTCCTTAAATGAATAATTTTGTTCCAAAGTTACCTTAGAACCAGTTCTTCCTGTCATTCTTGTAAGATAACCAGATAACAGGTTTTCCGTTGGTTCCTGAAAATCATCAAAAGTATAACGTGCTAGTAACTTGTCATCAGCACTACTTCCTATATTGTTATCACAATTTAAATATGGATGGTATGTATACTCCTTATCGGCCACTTTAGTAGTAAGCACATAACCGGAGCACTTTTCACTTTCGTTCCAAGGATTTACTATAACACCTAGTGTCTTATTAGCCTGCATCTCTTCTACTGTTATCTCAGTTGTATCACCAATGTTAGCTGGTATATATTTAGTATTTAGTAACATATACCCTTTAGCTGCTTCAATCATCGTCACTTCACTCTTATTAAAAGATTCAATCCTAGAATTTTCAACAATATTAGAGACTGTTGGAATTGCTATTACTAAGACAACGCCCAATATAACTATTATTGCTATTAATTCAACTAAGGTAAACCCTTTTTTATTCATTAATACCACTCCATTATTTATAATTTATTCCATGACTATCTAAATAATCTTTCAAGTGTTTATATTGTTCTTCTTTCATAGGTTTACATCTTTTAAGTTCAACACCATTGTCAATAATATTTAAAGCCATATCAGCACATCCTGCAAACCCACAAGCACCACAATTATAACCAGGGAGAAGATTTGTTACCTCAGCAAATCTCTTATCTTCTTTATTAAGTGAATAATTTGTTATTACTAAGATGACTGCTATTATAAAAGCTATAGTTGTAAAAATTATTATTCCTTGCAATTTTGACACCCCTTATTCATACATTCTTTTGGTTTATTTATTTTATAAAGAATCAATGTTATTATAACTAATATTAAAACTGTAATATACCCTTCCATTTAAGCACCCACATACCTTGAAAAAACAAGTGCCATAATAAAAGCTGTTATAAATGCTATCGGAAGGCCCCTAAAGCTTTTAATTATAGGTGCATGCTTAAGTCTTTCTCTAATTGTTGAAAAAATATATATTACGAGCATAAAACCAAAACTACTTCCAATTGAATAAATCAATACTTCTGGAAGAGTAAATTTGTTTTGAATATTAAGTAAAACAACTCCTAGAACAGCACAATTAGTAGAAATTAATGGAAGATACAACCCTAAGCCATCGTGAAGATTCTTAAAATATCTTTTTATTATAATATCTAATAATTGTACAAAAGAAGCTATAACTAGAATAAATAAAATGGTCTTTAAATATTCAGTATCACTTGGTATTAAAACATAATTATAAAGGAAATATGTTACAACACTAGACAATGTTATTACAAGCATTACAGCAAGTCCCATTCCAAAAGAACCTTCTTTATCATTTGAAACACCAAAGAAAGGACACATACCAAGAAATTTGTTTAGTACAACGTTCTCAGCTAGAACGCTAGTTATAAAAAGTGTTACTAAATTCATTTAACATCTTCCTTTCTAATAGCATTAATAATTCCTAAAATCAACCCCATTGTTAGGAAAGCACCAGCCGGACTTACAAATATACCATTTGGAATAAATTCATTAGCTGGAAAAACTTCATATTTTATTACATAACCTGTAAGATTACTAACTCTATCCATTATAGTAATTGTATTACTACCTAATAATTCTCTAACAAAACCAAGAAGCGCTAAGGAAAGAGTGTAACCAAACCCTATTTTAAAAGCATCAATAATACTTTTTTTCACATTGTTTTTTGATGCGAAAGATAAAGCTCTACCTAAAATAATACAATTAACAACAATAAGTGGTATGTAAATTCCTAAAACCTTAGATAGTGGTTCGACATAAGACTGTAAAAACATATCCAAGATTGTTACAAAAGTTGCAATAATCATAATATAGACAGGAACTCTTATTTGATCACTTACAAATTTAGAAATCAAAGAAATAGTTAAGTTTGATAGTAATAAAACAATAAGCACACATAACCCCATCAA
>DUVE01000014.1 GCA_012841205.1 Mollicutes bacterium | reverse complement strand
TATAATAAAATTATGAGGTGATATTATGCCAGAATTACCAGAGGTAGAAACAGTTAGAAGAAAATTAAAGCCAAGACTCATAAATAAAAAAATATTGAGCGTAGATGTTTACTGGCCTAATATGATTGTTGATATTCCTGTAATAGAATTTCAAAAAAAATTAGTAGACCAAGTATTTATAGATGTCAAAAGAAGAGGTAAATGGTTAGTATTTGAACTAACAGATTATTACCTATTGGTTCATCTTAGAATGGAAGGGAAATTTTTCTTTAGAAAAAGAAGTGAGGAGAAAAGCAAACATGAACATGTTGTTTTTAAATTAAAGGATGAGGATTTAAGGTTTCAAGATGTAAGAAAGTTTGGTAAGATGTATCTTTTAAATAAAGATGAAATAAATACTAGAAAACCTCTTAGTGAACTAGGATTAGAACCAGATGATGAGATGCTTACTGCATCATATCTAAGGGATAAATGTAAGAATAAGAGTATATCAATAAAAGAGGTATTGTTAGATCAAAGTATAATAGTTGGTATAGGCAATATTTATGCTGATGAAATATTGTTCTTATCGAAAATAAATCCTTGGAGGAAAGCTAGAGCATTAAGTATTAATGAATATAAAAAAATTATAGATAATACAAGG
Organism: Mollicutes bacterium; assembly: GCA_012841205.1. GTDB lineage: Bacteria > Bacillota_I > Bacilli_A > RF39 > UBA660 > UBA5348. The sequence continues at coordinate 2,309 of DUVE01000014.1, read as the reverse complement.
GAAATATTAACTAAGGCTACTTTACTAGGTGGTACTACAATTAGAAGTTATGAATCTCTTGATAATGAAAAGGGATCATATCAAGAAGAATTGTATGTTCACAGTAGAAAAGATATGCCTTGTAAGGTTTGTGACGATAAAGTAAAAAAAGACTTTTTAGGTGGTAGGGGAACTTATTATTGTTCTACTTGTCAAAATGTAAAAAAGTGATATAATACCTGTTAAAAGGAGTGTCCATATGAAATATAATTCAAAGGAAATGTATATTGCTACACTAGCTCAAAATGAGGGGAATTCAATTACCTATTGTGGTGATATATTGTGTACAGTTAAAGAAAACAAAGTAGAAGATTTATTAACTGAAGAAGAGTCATACCGTTTATTAGATTTTGAAAATCGTCATCTTGCATCTGAAGGAGAAATTTATGTTATAGGTATTAGTAAATTTTTTCCAAAAAAATATAAAGGTGTAGACTTATCTACTAAAGAAGAATTAATTGAACTTGCAAACGAACTTAATAATGATTGGGCAAATATTATCGTGTCATCGGGTATAGTAAAGTAAAAAGATAAAAGTAGCATTTTTTTGTAATAAAAATGGCTTTGATTATGATATAATTTAAGTGTGGTACAGTATTCTAGTAAATCTTTCTATTGGGAAGACGGGGCTAAAAATCCGTTAAAGAGCGTATCTGTGAAGCTTCTTGTGCCTGCTTCTTACGCCCAGTTTGGGGTGGGTGCTGGAAAGAGTGGATATTTGGGCAACCGTAATGGCATACGTCACTTGCTCCCAGGTATTCTTGGAGACTCTATTATGTGGTTTAAAGACTACGGGTAGAGATTAAACCTACTTTGCGGTTAATAGCTGTGGGTAGTGTAGCTTGCCTTGAGTGGGTATGGGGGATGAATTTCTGAAACCATATCTGCAAAAAAGTGCTAACAATAGAAATTTTTGTGAGGAAAACTCCTAGGCTGAATAATAATAGGATTGCAGTGCGTACTAAGTGGCAATCAAGTCTCGTACCTGAGTGATCGTACGATTGTTTTTTTAAAGGGGAACCGTCTTTTGGTAACGAAAGGTAAAAACAAGGGAAATCCAACTTGACCTAAGGCGTAAAGTTTACTATTATTAGACCACACTTTTTATTTTTGAAGAGGAATTATGAAAAAGAAAAAAGAAAAATATGATGGTAAAATTAAAAAAAGAGATAAGGTAATTAAAAAGAATGTAGATTTTAAATGGGTATTTCAAATATCAATATTAGCTTTTGTAATCTCACTTGTTTTTTCAGTGGGATCTAATGTTGTTTTAGAGAATGTTAATATTTACTTTGGAATTTTAATAGTTCTACTATTTATAGGAATTGGTGTATTATTCGATATGATTGGTATTGCTGTTGCGAGTGCTGATGATAAAGCTTTTCATTCGATGGCTACTAAACGTGTAAAGGGATCTAAAACGGCTGTTAAATTGATAAAGAATGCAGAGAAAGTATCAGCCTTCTGTAATGATGTTATAGGCGATATTTGTAATATAATCAGTGGTTCAGCTGGAGCTGTAATAGCAGTTTCACTATCGGCAAAATACAATATCGATGCTGTAATTTCAGCTTTACTTGTTACATCAGTTGTTGCTGCTCTTACTATAGGTGGTAAAGCTACTGGGAAAAGTTTTGCAATCAATAAAAGTAATGTAATAATATATCGTTTTTCTAAAATAATTAATTTTTTTAAGCATGAAAAATAATACTAGTATTAAATACTAGTTTTTTTGATGTGAGGTGTTTTAATGAAAGTTGTATTTGTTGATATAGATGGTGTTCTTAATACACCGATGTGGACTTATAGGAATGATAAGTTTATATGTAGCTATAACCATCCCGATGATGGTAAAGTGAATAATTTTCAAGCAATATGTTGGTTAAATGAATTATGTCATAAAGAGGATTTAAAAATAGTTGTTTCAAGTGTATGGCGAAGACTTTGTGATTATAAGAGTGTTTTTTATAAAAGTGGCTTAGCAGAAGATATTGAGATATTAGGCTCTACACCATATTTAGAAGGACAAACAAGAGGACAAGAAATAAAATTATATTTGCAAGAACATCCCGAGATAGAGAGTTTTATTATTTTAGATGATGGTTCTGATATGGATGATTTAGTAGATCATTTAATAAGATGTAGTACTGGTCATGGTTTTGGGTTTGATGAGTTTTTTGAAGCACGCAACCTACTTAAATCACTAGTGGTAGCAAAGGAAGGCAATTCTTTAAAATATACGAAGGGAAAATAGCAAGTAAGATATTTTA
>DUVE01000094.1 GCA_012841205.1 Mollicutes bacterium | reverse complement strand
TACCAAATATGAGGACCTTGCTACCCCCTATAATTAGTAATAATTATAAGGGAGTGACATTTCAAATATATTGAATAGTTAGAAATAGATTGTTACCTAAAGAAAGGAGCAATCTATTTTTATGTTGGAATTTAAAATCATAAGATAATTAAAGTCAGATAAGGAGTTTTTAGACTTTATAGGTAAAAGCAAGCCTACTATCAAAATAATAGATGGTGCAATATTTGAAATAAGAAAACTAATATTAAGAATATTAAACCGATAATTTACGAGATAGTAAATCTGAACTTAATTATCTACCACTATGCTTGTGATAATCTAAACAATAAGAGATACTACATATCAAGTCAGAGAAAAATCTATAATAAACATCCAATTAACGAGAGTATGTTCTTTGAAAAGGTAAAGTAGTATGTATAAACTATGTACTATCTTTGCCTTTTTCTTTTAAAAAATATGAAACAGATAAAGAGAGGATTGAATGAACTTAAAAGCAGGAATATATGTTAGGGTATCAACAGAGGAACAAAGAAATCATGGTTATTCAATTGATGGACAAATAAGAGAGTTAAAGGATTATTGTAAAAGAAAGAATTATATATTTGCACAATTTAAAAACAAGTTAACAAAAATCTTTATTTTTCGATAGGGAATTGATATAATTAGAATAGTTTGATACTACACATTTTTAGAGTAGTATTATCAACTTGGGGTCAAGCTAGATGAATTGATGCATTATTAAAAAGGAGGGATTTTTTTTGAAATTATTAAAAGTGTTTGCTGTCCTATTTGTTGCAACACTTGCTTTAGGTAGAATTAATTTAGTTTCAGCCTACACTACCGCTAAACCATTCAATAACTTAAAGGCCGATTTTCTTGGTGACCCACATTATACACCTCTATATACTAAAAGAACTTTAGATATTGAAGAAACATTAAAGAAAGTAAATTTATATGAAGAAAAGGATAAATTATATCCAAAATATTCTTTGGGAATGAAACAAAAACTTGGTATTGCACAAGTATTAATGGAAAACCCAAAAATAATAATTCTTGATGAACCTTTCAATGGTTTAGATGATAACAGTGCAGAAAAAATAAGAAAATTATTATTAGAAGAAAAGAAGTTAGGGAAATTAATAATAATCGCAACACATTTAAAAGATGATATTGAAAAATTTTGTGACATTGTCTTTAAGTTTGACAGTGGAAAAATTGTGTAAAGGTATATATTATTATGTTGTCAGAAGTTTTAAAACCAGTTGGAACGCTAATTATCATTATAGTGGCTGAATTCCTGATTTTATTTTTTAATCTAAATAATATATATGAAAGAAATGCATTTAAAGTAAGCATTAATAATCAAGAATTATATGTATATTATTCTGAACAATATAGAAGTGTGATTTTTCCTTTCTTACTCGATGCAAGAAATAGTGTCCATTCGCCAAATGCAGTAATACCAGTTATAAATAAAGTAGAATATAGTGAAAATATGGAACTCGATTTAACAGAATTTGAAGTTTATCATAAAAAATCTAACACAAGAGATAGTGCAGAGGGATGGTATTTTTCTTCTAAATACAACTATAAAGAAACAAGAATGCAGGATGTTAAATTAATAATTAAAAGGAAAGGTAATATTTTATATGATGGCGATTACATTAAAAATATAAGTAGTTATATAGTTGAACCAGGTAGATATTTTTTTCAGGTCAAAACAAGAAGGAAAATAAATTTTTATACGACTGTTAAAACTCATATGAATTTTAATGTTATTGTTGATGGTGATAAATATGAATAAAAATGCTTTTTGGAATCATATTGGAAAATACTTTAATGCATACATTGGCTTTGCTATTTTGTTGATTGTAGGTAATATGGTTGTATATAATATCATTAGAGGATATAATGAATCAAAACAAGAAGGTAGGTATTCGTTAGAAAGTGTAATAAATGATGCATACAAAATAGATCCCAGCATACTTAATTTTGACGATAATAATACTGCAATTTTAAAAATGGATACACTTTTATTAGGTGTATCTAATGGAAAAGATAGTCTCCAATTAGCTAGTTCATCTTACACTGAGGATTTTGACGAATGCGTTGGTTATATAATAGTTAAAAGAGACGAAAATTCGACAAAATTTATAATTGATGAATCACACATTTGTGATATGATAGATTATTAATATTCAATTTTTAATCAATCTGTTTTAAAATGTTTATATTTACTATATAATATTATTAACTTATCGAGAGATAAGGGGGTAACAACCTTTATCTAACTGGTACCAATAAGTATATAACCCTTATAATTAAAGGGTTATTCTTTTTTTAGAAAGCACTTAAATGCAACGATTCTTGTAAAAAAATGTCTACTAATTATAATTGCAAGATAATTTATTAAAAAAATAGTATAATCAATGTATAAAGGAGGACGTATGAAAAAAGTTTTAACAATAATAGGTGGAATTGTAGTTGGACTAATTGTGATTGGAATCGCTATTTACTTTTTTGTATCGCTGACATCTAATAAGTTAGTTTGCAAATCATCACTAGGTAAAATCACGATTATGTATAACGATAAAGAGTTAACAGGTTATAAAACCTCGGGGATGTCATATCAATTTGATAACCAAAAAGAGTATGCAAAAAAAATTGGTGTTGATAATTATATAGAAGAATTCAAAGAATGGTTTATTAAAAACACTGAGGGAACTTGTGAAAAAAAATAACAAGAGCGCTTAAATTATATATTCTATTATGTGTAATATAACAAACAAAAAATCCTTAAATAAGGATTTTTTATTTCAAGGTAAACTGGTAATCTTTTTTCTTTTGTACTTCATCAATGTTGTAATTATCAATATTTTTAAGGAAAAGTTTTGCTCTCTTCAAATTGGAAATAAAATCATTTTGTTTAGAATAAAGTACGTCTGAAGCTATAGCACTACTTATAATATCTCTTAATATTAAGTCCTTTTGATGAATATCTAAGATTTCCTTTAGTTCATCTATATCAGTGCCTTTTTTCTTAAATTTAGATAATTCGTCGTAAAGCTCTTTTAGTGTTAAAGGTGAAATTTTATTTTCTACTATATTTCTAAAATTTTTTTTAGCATCATCTTCTCTAATGATTCCATCTCTATAGGCTCCAATGTATAACGGGTTATTATCAATGCTAATATAAAACCAGATGTAATCGGACCAGTGGTCTTGTTTTTTAGTTTCAAAAACAGATGCAGGTTTTTTAATTCTATAATCGCATTTTAAGGTTTCTTTTTCCTTCAACAAGATATATTTTGAGTTATCTTGTTGAAAGTTCTCATCTAAAAAGTACTCCTCTAATACATTGAATTCGTTATCTAATAGGTCGTCAATCTCTATATTTGATATATTAGATACATAATAATTACTTATTTTACTAATCATGTTCTGTATTTCATCTAGAGTTAAGTAAAAATGAGAGTTTTTATTTTCCCTAAACCATTTTAAAAACCCTATATCTTCCTTCAAAATGTACTCATTATTTTGCTTGTGTTTTTTCATAATTTTCTTCCTTTCGTATTTATAATTATTATAACATAGCATTTAACCAAAAGTTATCATTTGTTTTTGTGTAATCCATGACAATTTATTATATTTATCATATGATATAGTGCATAATCAATATTAAATTCTATACTCTTTTTAAAAACTATAATATATATGGGGGGCATACAATGGATAATCAGGTTGATTACTTAATTGAAAGGTTAATAGAGATTACTTCTTATGATATGAGTGAAGTTAATGTCTTTGTTTTTGGTTACAAGGATTTAGGCAAAAGGCTAACAAGAAGGTTATTGCAGATGGGGGCTAGAGTAAGAGTAGGTGATCTTTTAGATAATAATATGGTTGATCCTGCTAATGATTATATTACATATGTTTATTCAAGTAAGACAGAAACGATAAAAAGTCTTATTAATTCTGATGATGTTGTTATAAATACTATACCTAATATATTTAGTAGTGGTTCTTATGGATGTAAATCTAAGTGCATAATTGATATAGATAATTATAATAAAGATAATCAAAAAACGTACATAAAAAAATAAATATACGATATGTCGTGTTATAATTAACATGAGGTGTCGTATGAAGAAAAATAATTATATAATTCTTGGAATATTAAGTTTTATATTTATTGCTTTAGTATTTATTTATACGGGTTTTAATGATGTATATGGGTCTATGACTGACTGGGTTATGCAGCATACTGTTATACCAGATTACTTTAGAACTCTATTCTATGAAACGGGTAATATTAGTCCTAATCTAGCAC
>DUVE01000093.1 GCA_012841205.1 Mollicutes bacterium | reverse complement strand
TTCCAAACCACAAAGGAATAATCCATTCAGATCAAGGTTCGGTATATCTTCAAACAGCATATAAAAAATATATGGAGAAAAAAGGATATAGAGTAAGTATGTCAAGAAAAGGAGCATGCTGGGAAAACAGTCCGATAGAAAATTGGTTTTCTCAACTAAAAGAAGAACATTTAAGAAATATAGGAATAAAGAATCGAGAAGAAACTAAACAAGAGATAAAAAAATACATTGAATGGTATAACACTCAACGTATTCAAAAATCCCTTGCATACAAACCACCTATATTATATAAATAAATGTTTTTTATTTAATGTCTACTTGACAGGTAGTAGTATCTATCGTCTTTTCTTTATTATTCTTTCAAAGCATCTTCTAGTTCTTTTTTATTCATTTTAGTATAACCTTTTATACCTTTTTCTTTTGCAAGCGCTCTTAGTTCAACAATTGATTTTTCTCCTGTATTTTCTTCGGTTGGCATTTTGCCTTTTTCAACTAAGTAATCAATTTGTTCTTTTGTAAGTGTTTCATGTTCAATTAATGTTTCTGCAATTAATTTTAAAAGATCCATGTTTTCATTAATGATTTGTTTTGCCTTTTCATAACAATCATTAATGATTTTCCTCATTTCAACATCTATTTCATGTGCTACTTCATTAGAAAAGTTACGACTTTTTGTATAATCTCTTCCTAAGAAAACTCCTTCATCTTGATGTTCTAGTTGAATAGGACCTAAATCACTCATCCCATATTCAGTAACCATACTTCTTGCAATTTTAGTAGCTTTTGAAAAGTCATTGTGAGCTCCTGTTGTAATTTCACCAAATACCAATTCTTCTGCTACCCTTCCTCCTAGAAGACCTGTAATTCTTTCCATCAATTCTCTCTTTGTTTGCGTATATCTTTCTTCTTTTGGAACCATCATGGCGTAACCGCCAGCATAACTTCTTGGAATAATTGTTACTTTTTGAACATCATTAGCATCATTTAGTTTTAAACCTAAAACCACATGTCCCGCTTCATGATGCGCTACTAAACTCTTTTCTTTTTCTGTATATTTTTTACTCTTCTTAGCTGGGCCCATTAAAACTCGGTCTGTTGCTTCATCTACTTCAGACATTGTAATAGCTTTTTTGTTTCTTCTTACTGCAAGTAATGCTGATTCATTGAGTAGATTTTCCAAATCCGCCCCACTAAAACCAACTGTTCTTTTTGCAAGATTTTTAAGTGTTACAGAAGGTGCTAAGATTTTGTTTTTTGCATGCACTGCTAAAATTTCTTCTCTTCCTTTAGCATCTGGTAAATTAACTGTTATTTGTCTATCAAAACGCCCAGGTCTTAGTAATGCTGGATCTAAAACGTCTGGTCTATTTGTTGCAGCAATAATTATTATACCTTCATTAGCTCCAAATCCATCCATTTCAGTAAGTAATTGATTAAGTGTTTGTTCTCTCTCATCATGTCCTCCACCTAATCCTGTTCCTCTTTGACGACCTACAGCATCTATTTCATCTATAAATATTAAACATGGTGCTGTATGTTTTGCTTGTCTAAACATATCACGAACACGACTTGCACCAATACCAACAAATAATTCAACAAAGTCAGATCCACTTATGAAGTAGAAAGGTACACTTGCTTCACCTGCTACAGCTTTTGCAAGTAATGTTTTACCAGTTCCTGGAGGACCTACTAAAAGAACTCCCTTAGGTATTCTTGCACCTAACGCTTGGAACTTTTTAGGATTCTTTAAGAAATCAATTAATTCACTAACCTCTTCTTTTTCCTCTTCTAATCCCGCAACATCTTTAAATGTAACTTTATTAGTATCTTCATTTAATTTTGCTCTACTCTTTCCAAAGTCAAGCGATTTGTTTGCACCACCCATTTGTCTTGTAAAAAAGAAGAAAGCAAATCCTATTAAAGCAATTATTGGTAATACATTTACTAAGAAAAGCAATAATGTACTAGATTCAGGATCCGTATTAGTTTCAAATTTAAAACCAGCATCTTCCCTTGCTAGTAATATTCTACTCATTACCTCTTCAGAAAATGGAACTCTAACAAAGAAACTCTCCTTTTTGTCATAACCTTCTATTTTTCCACTTATTTCATACACTTTAGCTCTATCCCTTGGTGTAATCTCAATCTCTTCTATTTCATTATTAACTAAATGTCCTTCAAACTCATCATATGTTAGAACATTTACTTTTTGGCCTGCAAAATCTAATGCAATTAATATAAATAACGCAAAAACTGCTAGCAATATATATGGCATTATTCCTTTTTTAACATTTTTATTTATTTTCATAAATTATCTCCCTTCAGTAATACTTAATTATTATATCATAATTTTCTTTTTTTGATTTATCATATTTAGACTTTTTTAGTCCAGGTAACCACAAAATATTATCATTATCATCTATCAAAACGGGCCATCTTTCTCTTTCTTTTATACTAATTTTTTCATTAATGAAAATATCTTTGATTTTTTTTCGACCAGATAACCCTTTTACCTCCATTACATCACCGTCTTGCTTACTTCTTACATATAATGGCATCGTTATTTCTTTACTATTCAAACGACAAATAAAATTGCTTTTTTCATCATTATCGGATATCATTTCTATTTTTTTTCCATTAGGAAGTTTAACACAATCATTGAATTTTATTTTATAACGTTCTTCTTTTTTCAACTCCCCTTCAAAGGTTATTTCATCATATGCCTTGATTGCTTTTAAATCATTAGGTAAATAAACGTATGTATTTGGTTTTTCTGAATTAATTAGGTCTACTAAGACTTTTTTATTTACATCTGTAATTAAAGTTAAATCATTTTTATATTTTTCTTGCATAATATAATTTATTATTCTATCTTGAATTACCTCGTCATTCTTTTTAAATTTTTCTATATATATAACATTATCTTTAAAGACTTTTTTTATTTCCTTTTTTGATTGTTCTTCTATATAACGATTAGATTCAATCAACAGTTCACTAAACTTAAAAAATTTTTCATGTACATTAGCATCTTCTTTTTTCAGAAAAGGTAATACATATTTGCGATATCTATTTCTAGTAAAATCATCAGACATGTTGCTCTCATCATTTGCATAGTCAACGTCAAACTCTTCAATATATTTTAAGATTTCATCTTTGGTGACATTTATAAGTGGTCTTATAATTTTATAATTGTTTTTTTCTGTCTCTTTTTCAAAACCAGCATAACCCTTGAGTGTTGAGCCTCTAACTATCCTCATTAGAATAGTTTCAATTAAATCATCAGCATGATGGGCTGTCATAAGATAAGTTGCATTATATTTATGAACCAATTGCTCAAAAAAAACATATCTTTTTGTTCTTGCCTCATTTTCAAAATTATTTCCTTGGTACTCTTCAATTGTCATAGACTCAAAAATAATTTTATTCTTCTTACAATATTTTTCCACCATTTTTGCTTCAGTGGCGCTTTCCTTACGTATATTGTGATTAACATGTGCGCATATAATATTTATAGCTTTTGTCTCTTTTAGAGTTAATAAAAGATGAAGAAGTGCCATAGAATCTGCCCCACCTGAAATAGCAGCTATAATAGTCGCATTTTCAGATATCTCTTTTTTTAAATAATTATATGCACTTTTCATCTTTCTCACCTCACATTTTATATATTGTAAAGCATTTTAGAAGATATATCAACTTAATTTTTAAGAACTTCCCTTAAATATTCGCCGGTATAAGAGTTGGGCGTATCTGCTATAACCTCTGGTGTTCCAACAGCTATGACAGTTCCTCCTAAATCTCCACCTTCTGGACCTAAATCAATGATATGGTCTGCTGTTTTTATTACATCTAAATTATGTTCTATTACTACAACAGTATCACCATTATCAACAATATTTGTTAATATCATTAATAATTTTTTAATATCATCTACATGCAGACCTGTTGTAGGTTCATCAAGGATGAACAAACTTTTTCCTGTTGGTTTTCTTTGTAATTCTTTAGCTAATTTGACACGGCTTGCTTCTCCACCTGAAAGAGTTGTAGCACTTTGTCCTAGTTTTATATAACCGAGTCCTACATCTAGTAATACTTTTATTTTATTTTTGATTTTTGCAACATTTTCAAAAAAAACATATGCATCCTCTACTGTCATATCCAAAACTTCAGCAATATTCTTACCTTTATATCTTATTTCTAAAGTTTCACTATTATATCTTGTTCCATTACATACCTCGCAAGGAACGTAAACATCTGGAAGAAAATGCATCTCTATTTTTTTAACTCCATCTCCATAACATGCTTCACATCTTCCGCCTTTTACGTTAAATGAAAACCTTCCTTTAGCATATCCTTTTATTTTAGCTTCCTTAGTATTTGCATAAAGTTCCCTAATGTCGTCAAAAGCACCGGTATAGGTTGCCGGATTACTCCTTGGTGTTCTACCAATTGGATCTTGCGAAATATTTATAACTTTGTCGATATAATCAAGACCCTTAATAGACGTAAATTGACCTGGTTTTTCCCTTGTCTTATAGAGATGAGAGGCAACAGCTTTATATAAAATTTCATCTACAAGTGACGACTTGCCGCTACCTGACACTCCTGTAACACATACAAATTTTCCAAGAGGAAATTTAACATTAATCTTTTTTAAATTGTTTTCTGCACAACCTTTGATTTCTATATATTTTCCATTCCCTTTACGCCTTTTAGTTGGAACTTCGATTTTCTCTTTTCCTGACAAATAACGCGCTGTCACACTCTCATCATTAGCCATAAACTCTTCAGGAGTTCCAGCAGCTATAACATAACCACCTTCACGACCTGCTTTAGGACCAATATCAATAATATAATCAGCTTGTAACATAGTGTCATGATCATGTTCTACCACAATGAGACTATTTCCTAAATCCCTCATCTCCATAAGTGAATTAATGAGTTTTTGATTATCCCTTTGATGAAGACCTATACTAGGTTCATCTAAAACATATAAAATACCACTTAGTTTTGATCCTATTTGTGTTGCAAGTCTAATTCGTTGTGATTCACCACCAGATAAAGTGGTTGCCGTTCTATTTAAATTTAAGTAGTTAAGTCCAACATTGACTAAAAATGTTAACCTGTTTTTTATCTCTTTTAGTAATAATCTTGATATTTCTTCTTTTTCTTTAGTTAATTTTAAGTTGTTAAAGAAAGTAAGAGAATCTTCTATGCTTAAATTTCCAACCTCATGGATGTTCTTATTTCCAATCAATACAGATAAAACACCTTCCCTTAACCTTGCACCAGAACAAGTTGGGCAGGTTTTTTCAATCATATACTCGCCTATCCAATCTCTTATGAATTCACTATTTGTTTCAATATATCTTCTTTCTAAATTTGATATTAAGCCTTCATATTGTTCTTTACTATTGTAAATATTTCCGCCACGACTCTTAAACTTAAATTCAATTATATCTTTTGATCCATATAAAATAATATCTAATTCTTTTCTTTTTAAATCGTTTATCTTTTTATTCATATCTATATTATAGTAATCACACAAAATTTCTAATTTTTGAATATATATATTACTATCATCCATGTTTTTAAGTGGCATAATAGCACCTTGATTTATACTTTTTTCTTTGTCAGGGATTAATAAATCCTCATCGATTTCTAATTTGAATCCTAATCCTTTGCAAGTCTCACAAGCTCCGTAAGGTGCATTAAACGAAAATAATCGTGGTTCTAATTCAGGCAGCGAAAAGTCACAATAAGGGCATGAAAAAATTTCACTTAAAATCATTTCTTTGCCACCTATTACATCTATTACTACCTTTCCATTTGCTAGTTTTAAAGCAAATTCTAAAGATTCGTATAGCCTGCTTCGTATATCTGATTTTATAACTAATCTATCTACTACAATATCTATATTATGCCTTTTATTTTTATCAAGTTCTATTTCATCATTTAAATCCCTAATCTCACCATTGACTCGAACTCTCGTAAATCCATTTTTGCGCACTTTATCTAAATCATCTTTATGAGTTCCCTTCTCGCCATGAATTATAGGACTTAAAACGACAATTTTTGTACCTTCATCAAGTTCTAAAATTTTGTTTGTCATCTGTTCAATAGTCTGACCGGCAATTTCAATGCCATGTGTAGGACAATGAGGAACCCCTATTCTTGCATATAAAAGTCTCATATAGTCATTTATTTCTGTTACTGTTCCAACAGTCGATCTTGGGTTTTTGTTGGTTGTTTTTTGTTCAATACTTATGGCCGGGCTAAGTCCATCTATGCTATCAACATCTGGTTTGTTTGTTCCACCTAAAAATTGCCTAGCATAGGCACTGAGTGAATCAACATAGCGACGTTGACCTTCTGCATATATAGTATCAAAAGCCAAACTACTCTTACCACTCCCTGAAACTCCAGTCATAACAACAAATTTGTTTTTAGGTATTTCAATATCAATGTTTTTAAGGTTATTTTCACGAGCACCCTTAATAATTATTTTATCCATTCAATCAGCTTCTTTCTGTTTTTAATTCAAATAGTATATCTCTTAATTCCATCGCTCTTTCAAAGTCTAAAGATCTTGCTGCTTCTTGCATCTCTTCTTCTATTTGCTTAATTAGACGTTCTTGTTCTTTTTTATTATAAACATTGCTTACTTTCTTATCACTATCAATTTCATTCGAAATAACTTCTCTTACTTCTTTAATAATAGTAGTAGGAGTTATATTATTTTCTTTATTATAGTTTTCTTGTATAGTCCTTCTTCTGTTTGTTTCTTCTATAGCATTTTGCATTGCTTCACTTATTTTTTCAGCATACATTATGACATGCCCACGCTCATTTCTTGCACACCTTCCAATTATTTGGATTAAACTTCTATTGCTACGTAAGAAACCTTGTTTATCAGCATCTAGAATAGCTATCAAACTAACCTCAGGAATATCAAGGCCTTCTCTTAGCAGATTTATACCTACTAAAACATCATATTTTCCTAATCTTAAATCACGAATTATTGTAGCTCTTTCTAACGTTTTTACTTCGCTATGAAGATAAGCAACCTTTATATCAAGTCCCTTAAGATAATTAGTTAACTCTTCTGCCATTCTAATAGTAAGTGTAGTAATCATTGTTCTTTCATTATTCTTAATGCGTTTATTTATCTCACTTACAATGTCATCAATCTGTCCTTTGGTTTTCCTAACCTCAATAGTTGGATCCAATAAACCTGTTGGTCTAATTATTTGTTCTACAACTTTATTATCCACCTTCTCAAGTTCATAGTCACCAGGTGTTGCCGAAACATAAATAACTTGATTGATCTTATCTTCAAACTCATTAAATTTTAGTGGTCTATTATCTAATGCACTTGGCAATCTAAAACCATAATCAACTAAAGTTGTTTTTCTTGCACGATCTCCATTATACATACCTCTGATTTGCGGTAATGAAACATGTGATTCATCCACTACCAATAAAAAATCATCGGGAAAAAAGTCGATTAAAGTAGTTGGTGTTTCCCCCTCATCTTTTAACGCAAGGTGTCTTGCATAATTTTCAACCCCACTACAAAAGCCAGTTTCTTGAAGCATTTCTATATCATAATTTGTTCTTTCTTTTAGTCTTTGATGTTCTAATAATTTGTCGTTTTCTTGTAATTCCTGAAGTCTTTCTTTTAATTCTTTTTTTATTCTTTCTATAGTTATTTTTAACTTTTCCTCATCCGTTACGAAGTGACTTGCAGGAAATATACTAGTACTTTTTTTGTCGGTTATTATAACACCAGTCAAAACATCAAATTCACTGATACGTTCTACTTCATCACCAAAAAACTCTATTCTTATCCCCTTAGCGCGCTCATAACTAGGGACTAATTCTATAACATCTCCCCTAGCTCTAAATGCACCTCTTTTTAAATCATAGTCATTTCTTTCGTACAACATTTCGACTAATTTTTTTAATATTTCATCACGATTTATTTCATCACCAATACTTAGGGTTAGCATCTTATTTTTATAATCTTCTACTTCTCCAATTCCATAAATACAAGATACAGATGCGACAACAATAACATCTTTTCGACTAAGTAAAGCAGAAGTGGCAGAGTGTCGCATTTCGTCGATTTCATCATTTATGGAAGCGTCCTTTTCAATGTAAGTATCAGTTGATGGCACATAAGCCTCTGGTTGATAATAATCATAATATGAGACAAAATATTCAACTCTGTTATTAGGAAATAATTCCTTAAATTCACTATATAATTGTCCAGCCAAGGTTTTATTATGAGCAAAAACTAAAACTGGTTTATTAACCGCTTCTATAACATTTGATATTGTAAAAGTTTTTCCTGTCCCTGTTGCTCCTAACAAAACTTGATGTTTTTTTCCCTCTTTGATTCCTTTAATTAACTCCCTTATTGCTGCTGGTTGATCACCACTTGGCTTGTATTTTGAAACCAATTTAAAAGACATTTTATCACCTCAAAGTAATTTTATTATATATCAAACAAAAGTTCGCGTCAACTTAAATATACGTTACTATTATACACTAATAAAGCATATATAAATAAAAATGTGTTAACATCGCTTAGTTCTAAGTAAAAAAAAGCAAGAAGTCTATTTCTTGCTTTACATATTTATTGAATAATGTAAGTTCTCGTAACCACCTTTGAGATATTCCCAGATATATCACTTACCACATAGTTAATTTTATATGTTCCAGGAGTATTTATATTAACATTACCACTTCGTTGGATTCTCTCGCTTATATCCCCATCGACATCATCAATAGCTGTTGCACCTGGATCTATTACTTTTTCTCCAACCCTGCCATATATAGTTGCTTCACCTTTTAATGTAATAACAGGTTTTACTCTATCTTCTTCTCTCTTCACAAAACCATAACATTGAAATTCACCACTTGGTAAAACTTCTAATTTTATATATGTTGTAGATGGAATCTTTTCATTGTTAAGCGGATTAATTAAAGTTGCTTCTAACAGGTTTGCAGAACTTAATTGACCTACTGTAAGATAAACTATTTTACCTGTAATTCTTTTATCGTTTTTATTGTTGTTATCTGCATAAGTTCTAGCAGCATTACAAACCCTATTAAATAATTTGTCGTTCTCCGCTTTTCTGTCTCTGGGAGTAAAGAATCCCGAAAACCAAAGTACGGAAAAAACAATTATTAATATTATAGTTATTAAAATCATTGTTAGACCGTTATTATTCCTCGGTTGATGTTTGTAATAACTATCATAAGTATTCATACCACTATTACTTTCACCTATTCCAAAATTAAAGTTACTATTCTGATTCATATAATATACCCCTTTCTATATCTTTAAATATTTACGAACTGCTCTTAAACTACCAAACATACCAACAATCATACCTATTCCAAGAAGTATAAGCGCTACTATGTATATAAATGGTTCTGGGACCACAAGTTTCATAAATGGCGAAAATAAATGTTCATTATATTTTATATAGAATGTATAATAACCATATATTACAACTATGATTGGTATTATTGCTCCAAATATACCTAAAATTAACCCTTCAATAATAAATGGGAGTTCAATATTGAAGTTGGATGCACCAACAAGTCTCATAATTTCTATTTCTTTTCGTCTAGAAAATATTGTTAATTTAATTGTGTTTGCTATTAAAAAAGCTGTTACTATAATGAATAAAGCTACTACTACTATTAATATTTTTTCGATAATATCAAAAGCAGAAATATAATTGTTAACAATTTTCTCGCCATAATCAACATATGAAATATTCTCGAATTTCTCAATTTCACTAATTGTTGTTTTAATATTTCTTATTTCTTTTAATTTTAATCTAAAAACATCATTAAGTGGATTTTCATCCTCTTCCCATTTGCCCATTATATTTTTTAATACCTCTGAGGTTTCCATCATTGATTGTGCAATTTCTTCTTTACTATCAAAATCATATTCCAATATATTTGGGTTTTTATTAAGTTTCTCTTCTATTTCTTTTATTTCTTCTTCGTCTATGTCTTTATCAAGATAAACAAATACAGAAAAATCTTGTTCTATTATTTTAGTAAAGTTATCTACATTGTATGAAGTTAAGATAGCTAAACCTACTAGTATTAATGTAATGGTTATACAAGAAATTGATGCCATACTTAAACTAAAGTTACGGAAGACACTTTTTATGGCATCTCTAATGTTTCTTCCTAACGTTCTAAGCAACCTCATGACTATATGTTCCCTTCTCATAATCCTTTATTAGTTTTCCATCTTCTAATAAAATTACTCTTTTTTTCATCTTATCGACGATTTCTTTGTCATGTGTTGCCATAACAACTGTCGTTCCCATTTTATTTATTACTTCTAAAACCTTCATAATTCCAAAACTTGTATCTGGATCTAAGTTTCCTGTTGGTTCATCACATAGCAATAATTTAGGACCATTTACAATAGCTCTTGCAATGGCAACCCTTTGTTGTTCTCCGCCTGATAGTTGATCCGGAAATTGTTTAACTTTATTTTTAAGTCCTACTAATTCTAAGGCCTTTATCGTTTTCTTTCTAATCTCATCTTTAGATAAACCAAATATTTCAAGAGCAAATGCTACATTTTCATAGACAGTCATACGTGGTAGTAATTTAAAATCTTGAAACACTACACCAAGTTTACGTCTTAGTTTATATACCTTCTTATTTTTTAACTTGGCAACATCAATGCCACCTATTATTATTCTGCCTTTGTTTGGTTTTTCTTCACGATGTAATAATTTTATTAAGGTCGATTTACCAGAACCTGATGAACCTATAATGAAAACAAAATCGCCTTTTTTAATGCTTAAATCTAAGTTACATATTGCAGTAACACCATTTTTATATTGTTTTTCCACTCCTCTTATTCTGATAAGTTCCATCTTTTTTCACCTCTAACTACTCTTTAAGTATAACATAAATATATGCATAAATATATTATTAAACTTTATTTTCAAGTTCGTAAGCATCAGTAATAATTATAAATGCATCTTTATCAATTATTTCTATGCCTTCTTTTAATTTAAAATAACTCCTTGTCGGTACAACACACATTAATACTTCGTCAGCTAAATTAGAATATCCACCAATTGCTTCTATTTCAGTAACTGTTTTATTAAACTCCTGAAATATGTATTCTTTTACTTCTTCGTCCTTACTTGTAATTATGTAAAACTTTTTACTATATGAAATTCCAAGTAAAACCTTATCTGTTACCTTTCCGATTACATAAAGGGTTAAAACAGCATATAAGACTTTGTCCCACCCAAATATAACACCACCAGATGCAACAATTAAGGTGTTTATCATAGCCCCGGCTGAACCTACTGTAATTCCAAAATATTTATTTATTATTTTTGATGCAATATCGCTTCCCCCTGCTGTATAACCAACTTTATATATCATGCCGTGCGCTATACCTGTAACAACAGCACCTATGATTACTACTACTAAATACTCACTGGTTTGTAGTGAGAGGGTTTCAACATAGGTACAAAGTGGGGAAGTAATATATACAAATAAAGGAAATAGAAGACTTCCGATAATAGATTTTTTCATTTCTTCCTTTCCCAAGAAAATAACACCAAAAATCAAAGCTGAAATATAACAAATAAAGATAGTTAAAGAAGGGGCAATTTCAAAAAAATGATCTCCTATTATGGAAAGCCCACTACTTCCACCTATTATTATTTCAAGTGGTAAAATGGTTGCATTGAAAGCTATTGCTAAAAATAAGCACCCTAAAATGACTGTGGTATAATCTTTTATTTTTTTCCCATTCATTATGCTCCCCCTTTAACCTCATAAGCATCAGTTACAACAAAGAAAGCATCTCTATCTATTAGAGCAATTCCTTCTTTTAGTTTAAAATATTGTCTTGCAGGAACGACGCATAACAAAATATTTTTACGTTCCCCTTTATATCCTCCTTTTGCCTTTAAAATTGTAACTCCATGATTCAAATTTTCTAAAACAAAAAGTTTTACCTCTTCTTCCTTACTGGTGATCACATAAAATGCCTTATTATCAGATATACCAATTATTATTTTATCTGTCATTAAACTATATATATAAAGAAGGATAATAGCATACATAACTTTTATAAGACCAAAACGAATTCCACCTAGCGCTATAATAACACCATCAATTATAAGTAATGATTTTCCAATAGATGTTTTAGATAGTTTTGATAAAATTTGAGCCGCTATGTCTGTTCCACCAGTACTAAATCCATTTTTTATAATAATTCCTGTTGATACACCAGATAGAAAACCTGCAAAAAGAACATTTAATAAAATATCATTATTTTCTAAAATAATTATCTCTCCTATATTTGCAGTAAGTTTAATAAATAATGGATAAAGGAAAATTCCTACTAAAGAGCCGCTTGTTTTTTCTTTCCCTAGAATAAAGTAACTGAATATTAGAAGAATCACATTTGCAACCAATATTAAAATAGCAGGATCTATTATATCTTTAGTTATTATCGCTATTCCACTAACTCCACCATAAACCAAATTATTAGGTAGTATAAAAAGATTATATGCAGCGGCTAAAACAAAAAGGGCTGCTATCGAAAAAATATATCTTTTAAATATATTTTTTTTCTTTATTAAGATGTTTATTTTTTTTAAGTCTTTTTTATTTTTTATCATTTATACACCTTCTTAAATAACTTTCTATAAATAAATCAATATCCCCATCTAATACTTTCAAAACATTACTTGTTTCTGCTTCAGTACGATGATCTTTTACCATCATATAAGGATGCATAACATAAGATCTTATTTGAGAACCAAAATTAATATTACTCTGATCACCTTTCATATTAGATAGTGAATTATCTCTTTTTTCAATCTCTAATTGATACAATTTACTTTTAAGAACCTTCATAGCTTTTTCTTTGTTTTTGATTTGACTTCGTTCGTTTTGGCAAGTAACAACTATTCCAGTTGGGAGATGTGTAATTCTAACAGCACTGTCAGTTGTATTTACAGATTGTCCCCCGGCTCCACTACTACGATATACATCTATTTTAATTTCAGATTCTTTTATATCAACTTCTATATCATCTTCTACTTGAGGAATAACTTCGATAGCAACAAAAGAAGTATGACGCCTTTTATTAGAATCAAAAGGAGAGATACGTACTAAACGATGAACCCCTCGTTCACTTTTTAAATAACCATAAGCATTGAATCCCTTTACCAATATATGTGCCCTTTTAACTCCAGCTTCTTCACCATTTTGAACTTCATATATTTCATACTTATAATTCTTATTGTCGCACCATCTTAAGTACATACGCATAAGCATACTAGCCCAATCACATGATTCTGTGCCACCAGCTCCTGCGTGTATTTCCAGTAGAGCATCATTTTTATCATAAAGTCCATTTAACATCAGTTCTAACCTTAGACTTTTAAAATTCTCTTCGATATTTGGAAGAGATTCCTCTATCATACTAATGATTTCATCATCTGGTGTGTCTTCTAAAATTAGAATCATATCAATGTTATCATATATACTTTGTTTTAAAGTTGACACTTTTTGGACCTTTTTTTTCAAATTATTGCTTTCGTCAATTATTTCTTCTGCTTTTTTTTGATCATTCCAAAAACCAGGAACACTTATAAATTCATCTAATTCCTTTATTCTATTTTCGATACTATCTAAGTCAAAGAAGCCCCCATATTTCATCTATTTCTTTTTTATATTTTTCTAATTCTTGTTGAATTTGTCTAATATCCATTTATTATCACCTAATTAATTATAGCATGTACGAAGTTTTTTTAAAACTATAAGAAAATAAAAATTTGCTAAAGAACAAACCATATTTTTATATTTCAACAACTTATTTTAAATAAACATATTTTGAAAACCACTCTTTAAATCCAGCAATTGATTCATAGTAGTATAAATCATTATCACTTTCTGCATCTAAATATGCAGTAATTTTTCCTTTGTTAAAAATAACTACTGTTGGGTAATATTTTACATGTTTAGCAATGGAAGTTTTATCAATTTCATTAAAAGAAATTGTAAAAAAGTCAATTTTCTCTGTTTCTACAAAATCTGTTAAAAAAGAATCGAAATTAACAGTCGATGTACAACAAGCTCCAGGATTATAAACAAACACTACAAATGATCCTTTTCTTTCCTCTAGCGCATTTAGTTCTTCTTTTGATATTTCAATTAAAGAACCACCATTATAATATTTATCATCTAAATAAAATGGTTTTGACTTGTATGTAGATAAAAACAGTAAGAAACATACTATTGATATAGTTAAAACAATTATGATAATTCCTTGTTTTTTCATCTTACTACCTCATGAAAATTATCGAAATCAATATCATGATAAGGTACCTTCCAAAATGCATAACTGTCTTCCCCATCTTTTGTTTCTTTTACAACTATAGCGTTATCCCCATTATAATACCAATAACCACCAACATTATAAATCTTATTTTCTTCCCATCCCAAAGCAACTAACATTTTCTTAGTAGAACCTGCATATCCACCACCGCCACACATTAAGAAAATATTTTTATCTTTAGGAAAAAAATATTCCAAAAATTCTACTGATTCTTCATAATTAGGGATATAATTACCTTCTTCATCTAATGTAAATAATGTTTTTCCCTCATATGGAGTCCCAACTTCTTCAGGCAAATCCACAATCGTAGTAAGAAGAGGATAAGGTATTACTTCAAATCCCTTAACAAAACCAGATAGATATGAATCTCCTCCAATATTTTCATAATTAGCCACATCAACTAACATACGCATATCATAATAAACACTATCTTCACGATTTAGATAATTATCAATTGTTTCCTCATTAATGTTTTTATCTATTCCTAAGACACCACGCATACCACTAGCAACTTCAGGACTTGGTAGTTTTTGTTTAGAACAACCACAAAAACATAACAACAATATTAATGTAACTATTATTTTTCTCATATGTTCAGCCTCTTTTCTCTTTCATTTTACAATAAAAGAAGTTTTATTTCAAGGAAACACTTAATCTACTCATCTTTGCACCCTGTATCTTAATATTGTCTTTAACTTATCTTTTTCTACTTTTCTTGCATCAGATAAATATATTTCCCTATGAACATAAGTTTTAATTTTAAGGTTATTATCATTTATAAAATGTTTCATCTTTTCAAAAGTTTGTGACTCATTGTCATAAGAACCAATATGTAACATTTGAACTGATAATCCATCTTCAATAGTATCAAAATACAATTCATCAAATAAATCATTAGTTTTATTTTTCTTCAATATTTCTAATGCTTTCCTAAATACTTCTTCGTTAACAAAATCTGGTTGTTTTATCATAATTATATATACAAGTTCATTTTTATTTAAAGCCTCTTCTTTTCTTCCTTTTTCAGTCAAATCCCACAAACCTTCTAATGGATATACTGTATATTCAAAATATCCTTTTGGTGTGAATCCCTTTTTAGGCATCATCCTTACTGTATAACTTACTTGATATAAAACACCAACTCTATTAGCAAAATCCTCATTATTTGGATTTCCCATCCCTTTTATACAAATATATTTTGAAGCAGGAACTTCAACTAATGTAGGTATTTCTTTTGCTTGATATATATCTTTTTCTTGTTTTCTCCACTCATATTTCATATTGTTCTCCTCATTTCTTATAATATTATTTTGATGAGTAATTTTTCCATTCATATTACTTAAAATACTTTATTACAAATTTAGTTCCGCTTTTGCCGGATTCAACATTGATACTTCCATTACTTTTATCGATGATGGTTTTAGCTAAAGAAAGTCCTATTCCAATACTATCATTTGATGAGTTTTTTCCTTTATAGAATCTTTGAAAGATATGGTTAATATCTTCCTTGTCAATTCCAACACCATTATCTTTAATTTCCATTAACGAATATATCTTATTGTCACTTATTGTAATTTCAATCTTACTATCTTCTTTAGAGTGCTCAACACAATTCTTCAAAATATTAGTAATTGCCTCAATCTGCCACTTGAAGTCACATCTAATAATAGAATCATTAATAATATTAATTTTAATATCAACATTTTTTAAATCACTTAACACAGATACATTTTTAATACTTTCTTCAACTATTTTTTTGAGTTTTACATCTTCTTCAATAAAATTAACTGTGTTTGTATCTAATTTAGCTATTTTAAGAAGTGAACCTACTAAAAAATTAATATTAGTTATTTCTCTTTTTATATCCCTTAAAAATTCTTCTCTCATTGAATAATTCATTTCAGAAGTATCTATTAAATTATCTATAATTATTAATATTGATGTTAAGGGAGTTTTTAGTTGATGAGAAATATTCGACAAAGAATCTTTTAATTCCAATTTATCTTTTTTAGAATTTTCTGCTTCTTCTTTAAGCATTATTGTTGTTTTATATATTTCATTTTTCAAAATAGATAATTCATCTTCTGAGTTTTTATCTATATGTAACTCGTATACTTTATTATTTATATTTTCTATACACTTGGTTATTTCATTAATATCTTTATATTTTTTTATATTATATTTAATAAAAAATAAAACTAATATTAAGACGAATAGACTTATTGTAATCGAATTGATCATAATGAAATTTTTATAATTACTTTCATTTTCTAATATTGCTGAATCTAATTCTGTTATTCCAAATTTTGATAGTGAATCTTCTACTTTTTTGTCATTATTTAAAATTTCAAGTATTTCTTTGGCTGTTATATTGGGATATTTTTTTTCTATCTTATTAATTATTGAATTTAATTTATTATTATAGTTTTTCGTATATGTATTATATTGATAAGCATATAACACATTAAATACAGATACAAATACTACAAAAATAATTAATGTTGCAAATAGATATTTTTTTAGTTCAATCTTATTTTTCATCGCTGTCTATCCTATATCCTATCCCTTTAACAGTTACAATAATATCGCTTTTTATTTTTTCTCTTATTCTCTTTAAGTATACAGTTATTGTATGGTTATCAACATCATTTCCTGTCCACTCCCATATCTTTTCAAGCATAGTAGTTCTACTTACAACTTTGTTTAAATTAGTAAATAATAAGTTTAACAATTTCAATTCTAAAGATGTTAGTTCAATAATATTATCTTTTTTATAAAGAACCATCTTATCTAAATCATAACTAATATCACCAATATTCACTATAGTCTGTTTTTGATGCCTTTTTAAGATTCTATTTATTCGCGCTATTAATTCTTTTGTACTAAATGGTTTGGTAATATAATCATCTGCTCCTAAATTTAATCCTATAACTATATCATCTTCATCATCTTTGACTGTTAAAAATATAGTTGGTATATTCATATTTCGTATTAATTCTTTATATAGATCAAAACCATTACCATCAGGAAGTGTCACATCTAAAATAATCAAATCTATGTTGTCATTACTTTTTATATATTCTGCTGCCTCTTTAATCGTAGTTCTATATTCAAGTGTTTTCCCGTTTTGTTTAAAACTGTATTTTAAACCTTTAATAATTGTCAAATTATCCTCTACTAGAAATATGTTCATAAACATCCCTCACGATTTGATTATACCACGCAAAAAGGGGTTTTTCCCCTTTTGTTAAATATTTTCATTCCTTATTGTTTCAATTGTATTTTGTTTATTAATCTTTTTAATAGAAAATTTCATAATAATATTTATCAATATAATAACAGCTATAATAGTTATAATAATTGGAAATAATGGTGGATAAAACTTAATCGCTGTTCCCTCTGATAATTCTTTATATATTAAATACGAAATAGCTATACCAAGTGGAATTGCAATTATTAATGATTTCGCGCACATAAATATACTTTCAAGTCGAATCATTCTACTAAATTCCTTTTTCGTCATACCAATACTTTTTAACATAGCAAATTCTGGTTTTCTTAATTCCATATTAGTTGTAATTGTGTTGAATATATTTGTAACACCAATTAGTGAAACTACAATTATAAACCCATATAAAAATATACTAATAAGAGTTAGAAGATTTCTAGTAAGCCTCGCATTCTCAGCAAAATTATAAATATTAATATCTTCATCTTCAAATAGTTCATCTAACATGTCTTGATATGCATCAGGATTACTTGACTCTGCAAAAACTTGTACATAATTTGAATCATTAATATTATTATTAAAGAATTTATCCGAAACTATTAATAAAGAGTTATCATAATATATTGTTTTAATTCCAAAGGGCTTTATATCAGTTTGTGTTGCTAGTTCTACATCAAATGAAAGGTTATCATCATTATAAAGTGATATTTTATCTCCATTTTTATAAGCAAATAAATGATCGTTTTCAATGATTGTCTTATCTGAACCCTTTTCTTGTTTAGAAACTTCAAATAAATCCATTAAAATACCTTTATCTACAACATCATTATAATTTAAGTTTAAGCCTTTAATGTATAACTTAAATTGATGATCACTAATAGACATAACTGTAATATCATTAGTCTTTTCATCAACATAATTTATAGATTCATTAACCTTTTTATTCTTCACTTTGAAATTTTCACTTCTTACAATACTATAATTTTCAACACCTTCTAACTTAACTGATTCGTTAACTTTCGCAATCCTTGATGTATCATTATTTACATGATAAGAGTATGAAATATTATAATCAAAAGCATTTATTTCATTACTTAATTCCAAATAAAATAAAGATATAAAATATGATAAAGCTATGAATACAGTTGCACTTACAATTATCGATACAACAGTGGTTCTATATTTTTTCTTATTCCTTTTTAAATTTTTATATGATATTTCCCCACCTATTCCGAATATTTTGTTTATTAATTTTGAACTTCTTATTCTCTTAATTTTTATTCCTGCACTATTTCTAATAGAATCAATTGGGGATATTTTGCTAGCTCGTCTAGCACTCTTTACTGCGGACAAATAAATTGTAACACTTCCCAAAATCATTGAGAAAATAAGAGCAATGTAATTAATAACAAATGGTATTTCAAAGCCATAGGTCATTAAATCCTTCAATAGGTAATTACATAAAATACACAGAATAAAAGACGCAATAAGTCCTGCTAGTATGCCTAATGGGATACCAATTATCCCTAATATAAATGCTTCATATAAAACATTATGCTTAATTTGTTTTTTAGTTGCACCAACACTTCTTAACATTCCATATTGCTTTGTTTTTTCTGTTATTGAAATATCAAAACTATTTTTTATACAGAACACAGATGAAATAACGATAATAATACATACAATAAAAACTGCTACCCCAAGCCCTTTCATGGAACTTTCCTTAAGTGGATTCGTTTGTAACATTATTAAATAATAATTAATGTTATATTTATATTTAGCTTTTGCTACTTCTTGCTCGTATGAATCAAATTCTTCTACAGAATTATGTTCCCCATTTAGGTGCTTTTTAAATTTATTAGCATTTATTCCTAAAATATTTGCTGTTATATCTTCAAAGTTATCAAGATCCCTTAGGTTATATTTTGAGTAAACATTAACATCTCCTACAATATTATTTTCATCTATTAAGGTAGCTAAAGTATAACCAGGAGCTGAATATGGTTCTATATTTGAAGCAGGTCTTTCCATAATTCCAACAATGGTATAAGTTCTTGTTGTTTTATTAGTTAATTCTTCTACTACATCTAGATCGTATGGATTATCTTGAGTCAATGTATTGCCTTCTCTTACCCTTTTTCCAACCTTTAATGTTAACTTATCACCAATATTATATTTAACTCTCCCATTAGTATTTAAATGAGTTGGAATTAATATTTCCGATTCATCTTCTGGCATTCTTCCATCAACAAGTTTTATACTCAAATTGTCTAGAGCATCATTCGTAAATCCTTTAACAAATATATAAGGTTTATATTCATTTTTTGATTCTTTTAAATACGAGTATCCTATATCACTTGTTAAAAATATATCATCTATCTTTCTATTATTCCTAATTAGATCAATTTCATCACTTGGTACATTAAAGTAAGCTACATGAAAATTTCCTTTTTCTGCAGTTTCATAATTAATAAATGCCTGTAATGAACTTGAATACATAGATGATACTGCTGTAAGTAATGCTACAGACAGCATAATTCCTATTATTGTTACAATTGTTCTTTTTTTGTTTAACTTTAAATTTTTAATGGTCAATTTGCTAAGTAAGTTCATAATTATACCTCCTCAACAATTTTTCCATCTTCAATTTTAATTATTCTATCAGCAAATTTAGCTATTTCCATATTGTGTGTAATCATTATTATTGTTTGTTTTAATTGCTTATTAGATTTTCTTAGTAATGTAACAATTTCATCACTTGATTTAGAATCTAAGTTACCTGTTGGTTCATCAGCAAGCACAATGGTAGGATTAGTAATCAATGCTCTACCTATACTTGTTCTTTGTTGTTGACCCCCTGATAGTTCACTTGGTAAGTGGTTTCTCCTATTTTCTAAACCTAATAATTTAATTAAATCATCTAACTTTTCTTTATTAATTGATCTGTTATCTAAAGATAAAGGTAAAGAAATATTTTCTTCAACATTTAATATTGGAATTAAATTATAAAATTGATATATAAGGCCTACTTGTCTTCTTCTGAAAATTGATAGTTTATCGTCATTTAAACTAAAGATGTCTTTTCCATCTATGTAAACTTTGCCACTTGTTGGTCTGTCTACTCCACCAATTATATGTAATAATGTTGATTTACCACTGCCACTAGCTCCAACTATTGCAACAAACTCCCCTTTGTTTACTGAAAACGATACGCGATCTAAGGCAATTACTTTAGTAGTACCTTTTCCATATATTTTGGTTAAATTTTCCACCTTTAATATTTCCATAACAAAATTCCTCCTTTATATATTTATTATATTAAAGTTAAAGTTACAACTAAGTTACAAAAATTTAAAAAGTGATTCTTTTCACTTTTTTGTCATTATTTTATTAACCAAAGACATTTTTACCGATATCATGTGGTGTTTTTTATAGATTTGAAGTCCATATTATGGTCTCCAATATATATATCCTTGTTTCCGTCTAAAGTATTGCATTTAACTAAAGTTATATCTCCTTTATAGATTTGAGTCCCACCATCGTTTAAACCTTCTTTAACTAAATCTTAGAAAATGTGATAAACCTGGTGTTGATTTTTGTTATAAGCTAATTGCATAAACTTTTATATTCTCTTATTTTTCTCAACATTGTTTATTTTTTTTTACCAGAGCTGCATGGCAGATTAATATATTTATAATTAACCTATAAACTGTAATTTATCGGCTTAACTTTATAATTGAACTTACCATTAAAGCAACACCAACAGTAAATAAAATGATACCATATATATCATCTAAATCATTGACAAAAAATCCTATTATTCCACTTCCTAAAGCACAAGTAATTGCATATAACACTCTTTTCTTCTTCATAAAATCACCTCCCTTTCAAATTGCCAAATCGCAACTACCCCACAAATTGTAAATTATTATCTTGAGTTCAATCATTTCAATAACCCTAAATAAATTAATATTTATGTTTTCTTACAAAAATATTATACCATAAGAAAAGCCAAATATTTCATTGACCTTTTTTTATAAAGTATGATCAAATTGTAAATTTTATTCCCACGTTCTACCACATGATTGGCAAACATAAATTTTCTTTTGAACATTTACTATTTTTTTTCTTTTCCCTATAAAAATAGCTGCTAATAACGCTGGCACTGTGAAAAATATCCATTTAACAAATATCCACCACCAGCCTATAAACAACCACCAAATTATTCCATGATGCCTTGTAACAAGTTTTTGTTCATTTATAACTTGTATATTAACATTTTCATTATTACAATTAGGACATTTCATATTTTTAACCTCTCAATCTATAGTTATATGATTACTGAATTATAACTGAGTTATAACTTTATAGGATATGTGATTTCCTATTTCTCCCTCATATTATTTTCTTATCCTTACAGACCCATGTAATTACTTACCACAACACTGTTTATATTTCTTCCCTGAGCCACATGACTCAAAAATAGTGGCATCTTTGTATGTTCGTAGTCTTGCAAATCCCTGCAAACTCTTGCAAACTTCATCTTGGCATGTCTTTAGCACATCCCGGCACCGCCATCAAAACGTATCTAAAACCGTATCTAATTTTAAATCATGATTAAACTATCGTATCTAAAATATTATTAATTTAATTGATAAATTGTAATTTATTTAGCTGATTCTATAATGACCAACTATATCATCACGATATTCTAAAATATCTTCTTCATAATATTTTTGATATGGATTACCATGATGAATAACAAAATTTATTCCTTTTTTATTTCTATTATCTGACACTATTCCAATATGTTTTTTAAATACAACTATATCTCCGCCTTGCCATTCTTCTATTTTATTTATATTTGTTGTAAGTTTAATTGCATTATTTTCTAAATATATTTTCAAGTTTTGAACTCTTCTAAAATCAATATTCTTATCAATAGTCTTTATATCGTATAATTTTCTGTTAACTTTAATATGTTCATTTACTAAATTCATCAAATCATATCCAGCATCTTTCAATGCAAAAGCTACAACATCAGTACAAACTCCATATTCATCATCAGGATAACCAGTACCATAATATTTACTTTTATATTTAGGGTTAGTATTTATATAGTTTCTTGCATTATTTAATATATCTGTCTGATCATCTATACCGTCATTGTCTTTATCAATATTACTTTTATATGTTTGTATATTAAAATCTACATTTGTATATTTTTTATGAGGAATATAATTAAAATAATATAATA
>DUVE01000013.1 GCA_012841205.1 Mollicutes bacterium | reverse complement strand
TTGTTACAAAAGTTGCAATAATCATAATATAGACAGGAACTCTTATTTGATCACTTACAAATTTAGAAATCAAAGAAATAGTTAAGTTTGATAGTAATAAAACAATAAGCACACATAACCCCATCAAATAACCACTTTCAAGAGTTGTTGTAACTGCAAGAGCAGGACAAAGTCCTAAACAAAGTACAAAAAGTGGGTTTTCATCCATTAGCCATTTAATAAACCTTTTCATGCTATTCCTCCTACTAGTTTATAACTCAAATAAATTAATAATGAACATATCAAAGCAACTAAAGTAAATACTACAATATCTTTTATAATATTTTTCATTTAAGCACCTCATAATCCTTTAATACATTTGATATCATTGATTTTAATGCATTAGATGATATCGTAGCACCACCAATAGCATCAACTTCATCTATCTTGCTTTGATTTTTAATTAAAGTATCCAAATAATTATTATTCTCTATTTCAGACCAGTAAGATTCGTGTTGTGAAGTTATATCAACTGATGTTATTTTGTCATTCTCTATTGTAATTGTGGCTTCAATTAACCCTTTAAAACCTTTTTGAGTAACTTTATAAATAGTTGCATTATCCTTTTCTTCTACATTTACAATTTTAAATCTATCATCAACTGGACTAGCACTAGGTTTAATATTACCTCCAACATATATACTAAGTCCTAAAATTAATATCAACATGATAATTATAGGAATAAAAACATTCTTTTTAGCTACTTTTCCTTTAGCGCCCAATCTATCTAATATAAAGACTAACATATTCATTGTTAATATAGATGTAAGAACACCTTCTGGATATGGAGTTAGAAATCTAAATAGTACTGTAAGTAAACCTAATCCTAATCCAAATAGTGCTTGACCTCCTTTAGTTGTAGGACTTGTTACTGGATCAGTTGCCATAAAAACCGCACCAAATAAAAGTCCACCACTTAAAACATGAAAAGCAGGATACCATATTCCCATATCATTCATCAAACCAATTATTAAGGTCATAATAAACACTACTGATACATAAGTAGTAGGAATAATCCATTTAATTACTTTAGTAATAACTAGAAAGATAAATCCTAGAATAATTAATAATTTACTAGTTTCACCAAGACTTCCTGGGATAAATCCTAAAAGAAAATTGGACATCCCACCAAATGAATCAACTAAGTTAGAAGGTGTACCTAGATAATTTAAATTACTTAAATTACTAAGCGGAGTTGCACCAGCAACAGCATCCAGTTCCATTGAATTAAAATATCCACCTTTAGATCCTATTAAAGCGCCATAAGCTGCAACAACAAAAAGACTTCCAACAAGCGCTGGATTAAAAATATTGTAACCAAGACCACCAAAGATTAATTTACCAATAAATGTAGCTACAAAAGCACCTATTATAACTAACCAAAGCGGTGTATTTATAGGAAGTGTAAGAGCTAAAAATAATCCTGGGAAAATAGCAAATGATTTTTTTATCTCTCCTTTTACATTATCCTTCTTTTTTAAAATAAATCTAAAATATATTATTTCTGTTAAAACAGATGTAAGTACTGCAAGTAAAATAATAAATAATGGTTTTAAGGCTCCAAATAAATCAGTATAACCTTCAATATATGGTAATATTCCATTTTTATAAATTGAAAACAAAATAATAGGTAGTAACGCTATAGAAAGTCGCATCATAATTTTAGAAGTACTATCTTTATCTTGTAAATGTGGTCCATTATTAAATCCAAACTTCATCTTAATGCCTCCTTATTTCCTTTTTAGCTTCCCTAACACTTTCCCTTACTCTTATCTTTGATGGACAGATATAAGAGCAAAGTCCACACTCAATACACTTTTCTGGGTGTAAGTATTTTAAAGCTTTATAGTCTCTAACATTATTCATAATTAACACTGGACATATGAAAGCAGGACACGCATCAATACAACGGCCACACCTTATACATGGCAATTCCACTTCTTCCTTGTCCTCTATTACTAATACACAATTTAAATTTTTAGTAACGATTAAATCATCACTTTCAATACAAGTCCCCATCATAGGACCACCAGCGACAAATCTAACCTTATCTACTTTTTTATAACCACCATATTTGGCAATTACATCTTTCATTGAACTTCCAAGTTTTACAAGAATGTTCTGTGGCTTTAATGTAGCCTCACCCGTTAAAGTTATAATACGACTACTAAGTGGTTTCTTATGCTTTAAAGCCCTGTAAATAGCATAAATTGTTGTTACGTTATTTACAACTATTCCCTTCTCACTTGGTAGTTTTTCATATTCTATCCCTAGCACTTCTCTTATAAGTTGTTT
>DUVE01000092.1 GCA_012841205.1 Mollicutes bacterium | reverse complement strand
TTAGCAAGATTTATTTTCGCTTTCATTGTTATCACTTCACTCCCATATTATATCAATAAAAAGTTAGCAACCTTCTAATTGTTTTTAAAATTGAAAGGTTGCTATCTCTGTATAATATAATTTTTTAATATCCGCCGCCACTACCAAATGATTCGAGTTCTGCCTCAGTAACGACAACATTTATACGCATACGTCTATTACCACAGATAAACAAAGCCTCACCTTGACTATAACGTTTTATACTTTCCTTTTCGTTATCATTTAAGTCAACTAAGTTAGACAAATCTTCTACTGCTTGCTTTTTAAGTCCCATAACGACATAATATGAAGCATTATCAAAGATTGCTTTACCTTGCGTAATGACACTAGGATCAATAAAGTCACTTGGTTGTTGTGTACTTATAATTGTTCCTGTGTTATATTTTCTTGCTCTTCTTTGTACTTGCGCTAAAAATTCAGCTCCAAGTGTATTACTACCGCTTAATAAAACGTGCGCTTCATCTACTGATAAAATTGTATTAACACTTTTATCAAGACATAAACCCCAAGCATATTTTAATATGTTGAAAAATAAAGCGTTTCTTATGTTTGTATCTGCATTCATTATTTCTTTAATGTTAAAAACAATAATATTGTTTTCAACATCTTTTATAGTTGTATGTCCATCAAAATAATATTTAAGTTCTTTTGTCAAAGGCCTTATCTTAAGTTCCAGTCTCTCCATTATATCACTTTCATGTGTCTTCTCCATATATTGAGACAAACGACCTTTTATAGTTGTATATACATCTGAAAAAGTTGGAAAGTCTGTTGATTTGAATTTAGAAAAATCTGAATTAAAATCAATTCCAAACCTTTTATATGTATCTTGAGTTACTTCACTAAATAAAGTTAGGACATCTTCTTCGATACCTGGGTCATAATACTTCATGAATGCTTTTAAAAATTGAAGAGTCTTTGTCAAAACAGTATAACCAAGACCTTGAGCTATTTCTTCTTCATCAGCATCTAATACAATTTCAAGTGGATTAATCATTCCAAAATCTCCACCCTTACCAAGGTCAATAAAATTTCCATTATACAGTTCAGACATTTCTTCTAGCTCGCCTTCTGGATCGATAGCTACTATTTTATATTGATTCCTAATATGAGATCTAATCATAAGTTTAGCTGTAGTTGATTTACCAGATCCAGAAGTACCTAAGATAATCATATTAGCATTGTTTCGGTTGTTCTCTTTTTTAATTTGGTATAAGAATTGGTTAAATAGAATAACGCCACCAGAAAAGTCAACACCAAGTAATGTAGCTAAACCAGGGTCCTTTATGCTATCAAATATAAAAGGATACATAGCTGCAATAGTAACAGACGGAATAGGTGTACCTATACGTTGCTCAATATCCTGTTTTGGAAAAATCGGAATAATTGATTTAAGTACTTTTTCTTGTTCAAATCGAAGTGGAATTGCTCTTAATTCCATAGCAGTTAAGTAATTCTTTACATTAACCTTCTTTTGTTCTAATTCATCTTTACTATTAGCTGTAATCATAACATGTAACTGAAAGTCAAAAATACGTGCTTGACTACTGGCTAGCATACTAACAAAATACTCAAGAGAATCGATATCCTGCCTAATTCTCTCTTGACTTGTTTTGTCTCTTTCTTCTTGATATTTTGCTTTTAAATCAGCAACTTGACGGTTAATCATTTTCGATAATATACCGAAATCAACCGGTATATGTTTTATAACAACTTTTACACCAGGCATAGTTGTTAAAGTAGATAAATATCCAACGCCTATCATTTTAGGATAAGAAACAACTGTTAGTATTGTTGCATATTTATCACTTATGACAAAATCTCCTGAATTAAAATTTAAGCCTTTAGGCGCTAATTGTGATTTTAAATTCATAATGGCATCACCGCCCCAAAATCAGTAGTACTTCCACCATTCAAGAAACTGTCTAATACTACTCTTAAATCATCATTACTCGTTTGTGATGCATTAAGCCCACATGAAGCTAAATTATGAATTAAATTTCTGATTCTCTTTCCAATTACTTCTTGGTCTTTTTCTTTGAAAAGTAAGTAATATTCAGTATCAACAATATTATTATTTGCAAACTCATTAGCTTTGTCTACATCTTGCATAATTAATTTTCTAATTTGATTATTAGTAACATCGTTATATAAAACTTGTAATTGTGACAGATATAAAGTAATGTCTACTGGCCTATCTGAAACAATGATCCAAAATTCATAATCTATACTATTGTAAAAATTTTTCAAATTATTAATTATCGCATTTTGTGAATCAACATCCAATATGAAAATATTTCGAGGAGTAATTTTAACACCAGTTACTTTAAAGTTATTTTCTAAAATAATCATACCATTGGTAATTGATTTTACAGGAATCCAATCTTCTGTAAATCTACTTTTTACCTTCTTGTTTTTCATATACACACCAACCTTTCCATATGAATATACGTCTTTCTGTAAAGAAACTTATTGCACTTTTAATAACCGTTAATACATTATGATAATTTGGAATTGGTAAAACCAAAAATGTACATATTAACGCAGGGGCTAGAGCAGTAAATGTTCCAGGTAACGTATCAATTGGTATGACTGTAAGTAAAAGCAACGTTATCAGTACGCCTGTACCAAAAAGAATTAAATCAAATTTGGTAAATATATTTAGAAATAAAGCTCCACTTTTTGTATTAGCAGGTATTAAATAGCTATTTCTATCCATTTCGTATCACACTCCTTTTTATTAAAATCACATCCACCCTAGAGGTT
>DUVE01000091.1 GCA_012841205.1 Mollicutes bacterium | reverse complement strand
TAACGAAAAACCAAAAACATTAATATTGCTTATTTCATTCATAATATCAATTGCACTTTTTGTTTTAGGTAAAGAAAAACTTAATATAGATTTCTCAAACCAATTAGATAGTGGTTTAATCTCTTTTGGTTTATTATTC
Source organism: Mollicutes bacterium (assembly GCA_012841205.1). Lineage (GTDB taxonomy): Bacteria > Bacillota_I > Bacilli_A > RF39 > UBA660 > UBA5348. The sequence goes on along the minus strand of DUVE01000091.1, from coordinate 4,248 downwards.
TTAACAGGCTTTTTATTTATTTCAGGTAAAATAATACCAGGTATAAGTAGTTCTTTTCTTCTAATGCTTATTGGAATGTATCAATTTCTATTAAATGTATTAAATAACCCATTTGGTTTACCAAAGAACGAATATATGCAATTTATACCATTTTCACTTGGAGTAGTAGTAGGAGCCGCTATATTAATAAAAATGATAAGGTATTTGCTTAAAAATAAATTTTCAGCTACTTATAGTGCTATTATTGGCTTTGTTATTGGATCTATTTCAGCAATTTATCCTGGTATAACCTTCGATTTTCATGGGATAATAAGTATAATATTATTTGCTTTAGGAATAATTTTGTCATATTTTATTTCTCTAACAACGTCAAAAAAGCACTAAAGAACGTTTAAAGTATTGACAATTATGTTCTGTTTTTAGTATACTTAAAAGGCCAGTTGAAGGCAAAAGTTTTTTAGTGGTTCCATAGTGTAGTGGTTAACATGTCTGCCTGTCACGCAGAAGATCGCGGGTTCGAGTCCCGTTGGAACCGCCATATGTGGCTCTGTAGCTCAGTCGGTAGAGCAGAGGACTGAAAATCCTCGTGTCGTTGGTTCGATTCCAATCGGAGCCACCAATTTTAATAGCCCAACTGTAATGCGCCCGTAGCTCAATTGGATAGAGCGTTTGACTACGGATCAAAAGGTTATGGGTTCAACTCCTCTCGGGCGCGCCATATCGGGAAGTGGCTCAACTTGGTAGAGCACCTGGTTTGGGACCAGGTGGTTGCAGGTTCAAATCCTGTCTTCCCGACCATTTAGTGAACAAGTCCTTATTTGATAAGGATTTTTTTATGCCATATTTCACTCCCCTTAAAAAGGAAGGTTTTTTAATAATTTAAAAACAACATCTTATTTAGAGATGTTATTTTATTGTTTTGCACTTTTAGATTAGTAGTATGAGTTTCTTTCAGAGACCTATGCTTCTGCCTTGGTTCGATGAACAGTTCCGAATGGATGTTCAGGCGGAGAATATATGCTATATAGTTTCAGGGGTTTGTTTCCGGTGTTTATAATATTGTGCCATGTACCAGCAGGTACCATGATGGCAGAATCATCAGAAATCCTTGCTTGAAAATCTACTATATCTCTATTGTTCCCCATTCTAACTAAACCTTCACCTTCCTCAACTTTAAGAAACTGATCAGTATCAGTATGAATTTCCAATCCAATGTCGTCTCCAATGTTAATGTTCATCAATGTAACTTGAAGATGATTCCCTGTCCACAAAGCTGTACGGAAATTATTATTTTGTTCAGTTAATTCATCAATATCAACAGCTAATGGTTGATTTCCATAATCCTTTAATCTAATTGAGCCTGTTTTTCTTACGTCAAAATTTGAACCATTATCTAGTTGGTTATTAAAAGAATTGTGCGAATTGTTAAATTGTCCTGTAAAAGGAGATCTATACTGAAATTGGTTTGTAAGGTAAGGATATAAATAGTTATCAGAATGATAATAATCATTATACATATCTCTTCGTTCCTTTCATATAATTTACATTATTATCATATGTGTAAGAATTTAATTAGTGTTTTTTTATATTTTAAATAGTGAAGAAAAAGCAGTTCATTTTTTAAATATTAACGGTAACGAATATATACTTTTGTTAATGGTGCCGAATAAAATTGATAATAGCAAAATATCGTTGTATAATTAATTTGGTGGTATTAATGAAAAAAATAATTTTCAACGATAATAATCTTGATATTGAGGATATAGAAGATAGGGTTATAAAAGCAAGAGTTATTATGCTTAATAAGGATCGTAAAGTATATTTATCTTCATATGCAGATATATATTTATTTCCAGGGGGAAAGGTTGAGCGTGGTGAGGATATTTGTGAATGTGCAAGAAGAGAAGTAAAAGAAGAAACAGGTATTGAGTTGGATTTGGAAAATGAAGAACCCTTTTTATTAGTTCAGCAATTTATAAAAGATTATCCCCAAAGGGTGTCTGACGAAGTTTTTAGCAACAGATTAAATGAAACGTATTATTATTTGATACACACAGATGAAGTTATTAACAACGAAAAAATGGACTTAATGGAGAACGAATTAAAAAATAATTTTCATACTGATTTGATAGGATTAGATGAAATATCAGAGTTATTAGATAATAATAATACAATAAATCCAAGAAACAAGTATTTTTCTAGGGAAATATATTCTGTTGTAAAAGAAGTGCAAGATATAATGAGCGTAAGATGAAACGTTCATTTTTATTATTATAAAACTTAACTTGTCTTTAAAATAATATAATTTCATGCTTTTTATTTTTAATTATGATATTATGTATATAGTAGATAAATCATAAGAGGAGTTAAACATGAGTGTAAAAAATATAATAAATGATGTTGTTAAATCTGTATTGCCACTTACTATTGTCATGGTTTTGTTGCAGTTTTTTTTAGTTGATATAGAAGCACAAAGTTTTTTAATGTTTGTGTTTGGTGTCTTAGTAACTATTGTTGGTTTTTCTATCTTCATGATAGGAGTTGACAATAGTTTGATTGCTTTAGGTGAGTTGGCAGGAAAGAAAATGATTCAAAAGTCAAAAATATGGTTTGTTATTTCTTTATGCCTTGCTATAGGATTTGCCATTACAGTAGCAGAGCCTGGAGTTATATTGTTATCTAATCAATTAAATTCATTATCGGAAGCTAGTTTTGTAAATAAATATATTTTAATTATTGCAATATCTTTGGGTGTTGGAATATATCTTGGCTTATCTACTATTAGGCTTGTCTATAAAATCCCATTAAGAAAGATTCTAACGTTTAGTTATATTTTGGTTTTTATTTTAGCTTTTTTAACTCCTAATGAATTTATCCCTGTAGCATTCGATGCAGGAGGAGTAACAACAGGCCCTACAACTGTTCCTTTCATCTTATCTTTTGGTGTTGGTATTGCTTCAATAAAGGGGACGAAACAAGAATCATCTGAGAGTTTTGGCTTTGTTGGTCTTGCTTCAATAGGTCCTATATTAGCAGTTTTAATTCTGGGGGTGATTCTTTAAATGGATATTTTTTTAGAGTCATTAAATGATTCTTTTTTAGCGACCATTCCATTGTTGATTATTGTAGTAATCCTTCAGTTTATATTGCTACGACTTAATAAGAAGCAGTTTATTAAAATGATAAGAGCTTTATTCTTAACTTTTGTGGGATTAACATTATTTTTATATGGGATAGAAATTGGTTTTTCTAAAATGGGAAGTGAAATAGGTATTGCTTTAGGTAATCTTGATGAGAAATGGCTTGTTGTTATAATTGGTTTTATTCTAGGTGGAGTGATTACTTTTGCAGAACCAGCCGTAACAATTTTAATTAAACAAATAGAAGAAGTTACTTTTGGTTCTATAAGCAAGCGATTAGTATTAATCTTTCTTGCTATAGGGGTTGCTTTTGCAATTGCTCTTTCTATGATTAGAATATATTTTGGAATTCCAATTTTATATTTTATGATTCCTGGTTATATACTTGTTTTTATACTCTCTAGATTTGTAAATCCTTTGTTCTTAGCCTTAGCAATTGATGCTGGTGGTGTTGTAACTGGACCAATGATAGCTTCTGTTCTTCTTTCTATTACGGTTGCTATGTCAAGTGTTATAGAAAATAGTAATCCATTATTAGATGGATTTGGTCTTGTAGCGATGGTGGCATTAATGCCAATTATATCTATTATGATATTAGGATTTATTTATGAAATTAAATCAAAAGGAGGAGCTCGTAATGACGATTAGCGATTTTAATTATTTAGATAATTACAAACTAATACTTGTTATTATTAAAAAAGGTCATGCTTCAAACTTGTTAATGAAATTAAGAAAAGTAGGAGTGGAAGGTAGTACTGTTATGTTTGGTAAAGGTACTGCATCTAAAACTATATATGAACAGATACTAGGAATTGAATATCAACCAGAAAAAGAAGTAATATTTATTGCTTTAGATAGAAACCTAGTAGATAAAGTTCTTGAGACTATTGTAAAAAAGGAACATCTTGATAAACCGGGAAATGGTATAGCTCTCGTTCTTGATTTAAATAAATGTGTTGGAATCGCAAGATTACTTAAAGATCAAATCTAGGAGGAATAAGATATGGATGATTCAAAAAAATGTGAATTAATTATTGTTGTTGTTAAAAAAGGTTTTTCTGAGAAGGTTATAAAGGCTGCTCAATCGGCTGGCGCTAAAGGAAGTACT
>DUVE01000090.1 GCA_012841205.1 Mollicutes bacterium | reverse complement strand
CTTGATGTTAAAGAAGTGTTTGATAAATTAAACAAATAAAAAAAGAGGTGCGCCTCTTTTTTGTTAGCAGAAAACTGAACCAATTATTATAGCTAATAAGATATATAAAACTAATACAACAACAAATCCAGTATTAGGACATGGAGTAGGACAAGGATTAGAACAAGTCATTTATAACACCCCCTTAAAAGCAATTTGCTAGATCCATGCACCTATGATAATTACTAAAAGAATAAATAACACTAATACGATAGCAGAACCTGTTACATATGTATTCCCCATAAATTCATTCCTCCTTTTTTTCTTTTCACATTATTGTATGGTAAAATCATAATATGTGTGATTAATTAGAGATAAAACATTGTAATTTAGACTATATTTTGGTATGATTAATATGTTATAAATATAAGGGAGGAAATAACAAAATGAAGAAGACAATGATAATTAGTTTATGCTTAATGATGTTTTTGGTCACAGGTTGTGGCAAGGTAGCAGAACTAGAAAACGGAGAGGACATTGTAGCGTCATTTAATGGTACAACTATTACAGCTAATGATTTATATGATGAAATAAAAAATAGATATGCAAGAGATGTATTAATAGCTATGATCGATAGAGCAATATTAGATAAGGAATATGAAAATACTGATGAATTATTAGAATATGTTGATGGTTCTATTGATTATTATAAACAACAATTAGGGGATAATTTCTTATCATATATCAAAAGTCAAATAGGTGTTAATAGTGAAAAAGAATTAAAAGATCTTTTCATATTAGAATATAAGCGTAATATGGCAATTGAAGATTATGTAAAAGCTAATATTACTGAAGATGAGATTAATGTTTATTATGAAAAAGAAACTGTTGGTGATATTAAAGCAAGTCACATTTTAATTAAACCAGAAGTAGATGATGATATGTCTGAGGAAGAAAAAGAAGCAGCTGAAAAAGAAGCTTTAGATTTAGCAAAAGATATAATTAAAAAGTTAAATAATGGTGAGGATTTTGCTGAATTAGCTAAAGAATATTCTAAAGACGGTAGTGCTAGTGATGGTGGTAATTTAGGTTGGTTTAACAAAGGGAAAATGGTAACATCGTTTGAAGATGCGGCTTTTGCGCTTGCGAAAGGAAAATATACTAAGACACCTGTTAAATCAGAATTTGGTTATCACATAATTTTAAAAACAGATGAAAAAGCAAAGCCAACATTAGAAAAAGCAAAAGATGATATAATCAAGAAAATTATGGATGAAAAATTAGAAGAAGAAAATAACACACTTGCATATGAGGCACTAATAGAACTTAGAAAAGAAAAGGAACTTGATATTCAAGATTCTGAATTAAAAAAACAATATGATTCTTATATGAAAGCTTTAACAAAGTAAAATAAAACAGGATTAAATATATATCCTGTTTTTTAATTATTTAAAGACTAGATATGTCATATCCTTTTTGATATAACTTTTGTTTAATAACCATATCTAATTTAGTCCCACTATATTTAGGGGAATACTTTTTATATAATTTTTGATATTCTTTTTGAATATCCTTATTATTACTAAAGTCAATACTTTCTAGTTTTTTTAATACTTCGTCTTTGTCATAACCTAAATTAATCATATAATTTAATATTTTATTTTTTAAAATAAAACCACTATATTTTTTGTTTGCTTTTATTTGTTTATTAATTAACTTATCTATTTTGTTACTTATTATCTCTTCATCAATATTAGATATAACATTTGAAATAATGGTTTCTTCTACTTTTAAGTTTGTTAAATTCTGTCTTATTTTATTTGGACCATCATTTGTCAAGTTGATTTTATCGTTAGTATAAGAAGCAGCAAAAAGTTGATCGTTTATATAGCCTGCCTTTTTAAGTTTTTCAATTGTTTTTTCAATATCTTTTTCGTCATAATTCTTTTTGTTAAGATATATCTTTAATTCTTCTTCACTTCGTATTCTTAAACTTATATATTTTAAAGATTGATTATATATCATAGCCTCATTATTGTCTTTTGTAATTTTATTCATTAAATTATCATCTACATTTTTACCTGACAGTAATATATTTTTAATTATGACATCTTCATATAATGTCATGTCTTTTTTATTATCTAATGAAATTTTATATTTACCACCAGACATCTTTTTAATGTTAGTAATTTTCATAGCATCGCCTCTATTAAATTATATCATAGGTTTTGTAAATTGATAAGATTACCAAACTATGTTAAAATTAATTCATATTAATGGTATAAATATATAACACGAATAACGATTATAGAGGAGAAGAACTAGGGGGCAGTAGGTTTTTGTGGAGATGGTGGTTCAGGATACATAGGTGGTGTTACAAATGGTTCTATGGAAAGTGGAGTTCGTTCTGGTAATGGATACGCTAAAATAACTTATCTTGGGTCATGAAATATATAAAAATATTATATTCAATTTTAAAATTCAATAATTGATTGATTAATCGCGTAAGTTAGGGTAAAACCTAACTTACTTTTTTTGTATTACATTGTTAAATTACAATTATCTTTGGTTGTAACTTTCATTAAATAATGTTAAAATGTAAGAGTTAGAAAGGGCTATGAATATGTTATTAAGAATAGATAATTTAAGTGTAAGTATAGATAATAAAAAAATATTAAATGATTATAACTTAGAAATTAAAGAAGGTGAAGTTCATGTAATAATGGGGCCTAATGGAAGTGGCAAATCTACTTTATCCAAGGCTATAATGGGTGACACTCGTTATACTGTAACAAGTGGAAATATATATTTTAATGGTAAGAAGTTAAATGATTTAAAAACTGATGAACGCGCTAGACTTGGTATTTTTCTTGCTATGCAAAACCCTATGGAAATAGAAGGAGTATCTAATGCTGATTTTTTAAGAACAGCAGTAAGCATTAAAAACGATGGGAAATTGAATCTTTATGAATTTGCAAAGAATCTTGAAAAATCATATTCTAATTTAGATATGGATAAGAAGATGATTCATCGTTCCTTGAATGTAGGTTTTTCTGGTGGAGAACGTAAGAAAAATGAAATAGCACAGATGCTATTATTAGAACCAAAATTAATTATTTTAGATGAGATTGATTCAGGCCTTGATGTAGATAGTTTAAAAATTGTATCAGATAATATTAATAAATATAAAAAGGAAAATCCAAAAACGGGACTTTTGATTATTACTCATCATCAGAGATTGTTAGATCACATTAATCCTGATTTTGTCCATATTATGACATGTGGCAAAATTGCTAAAACAGGGGATCGTAAATTAGCTCTAGAACTTGAAAGCCACGGGTTCAACATTATTAATGCTAAAAATGAGCAAAACAATATAAAGGAAGAATCTTCTAATGAATAAAATAGAAGTAGTAAGTAATAATTTAATTTTAAATGATGCAGGGGATATTATTTCAACATATGTTAATAATGATATTTTAACTATTGATTGTAAAAGTGATATTAAATTAATATTTATTAATAACATATATAAAGATGTTGTTATTAATGTATTAGATAATGTAGCATTAAATATATTAGAAATAAAAAAAGAAGATAGTTTAGATAGTAATTATAAATATATATTAAATGAAAATAGTAAAGTTATTATTAATAAATTTTATTATAGTGGTGAGTATTCTGAAAATGTTAACATAGATTTAAATGGATATAATTCAGATGCAACATTTAATTTAAGCGTCGCATCTTTTGGTAATCAAAAATATAATATAAATATCTATCACAATAACAAAAAAACCATTAGTAATGTTTTTAATCATGGCATTACCTTTGGTGATTCAGTAATAGATTTTATCATTAATGGAACTGTTAAAAAGGGTATGAATGATAGTATATTAAACCAAGATAATAAAATAATGATAATGGGTAATGGTAAAAGTAGTATTGAACCTAATTTATTTATAGAAGATGATGTTATCGAAGCTAGACATGGAGCTTCAATAGGAAAGTTTAGTGAAGAAGAATTATTCTATTTAGAAACAAGGGGAATATCTAGAGAGATTGGTTATGAATTGCTTATCAAGGGCTTTTTACTTAATCATTTAATAATAGAAGATGATGTGTTAGAAGAACTTGAGGGTATTGTATGCTCACTTAGGAGGTGAAATAATGAATAGAGACGATTTTCCAATGCTTAAAAATAATGTGTATTATTTTGATAACGGGGCAACTACGTTAAAACCAAAAGAAGTTATAGCATCTACTGTAGATTATTATGAGAATTACAGTGGTAATGCTCACAGAGGGGATTATGACATAAGTTTAAAAGTTGATAATGTTTATGAGAATGTTAGGGAAAAAGTAAGAGCATTTATTAATGCAGAGGATGCATCAGAAATTATTTTCACAAGTGGAGCCACTCAATCTATTAATATGGTTGTAAATGGTTTTTTCAAACATAATTTAAAAAAGGGCGATGAAGTATTAATTACTAAAGCTGAACACGCATCACTTGCCCTTCCTTGGTTTGTGCTTGAAAAGGAAATAGGTATTGTCATAAAATATATTGAACTTACTAACGATATGGAAGTTACTTTAGATAATGTTAAAAAATCTATTACAAATAGAACTAAAGTTATAGCTTTAGCGCATGTTACTAATGTAATGGGAGATATTAGACCTATTAAAGAGATAAGTAAATATGCTCATGCTAATAATATATATGTAGTAGTTGATGGTGCTCAAAGTATTCCGCATATAAAATGTGATGTGAAAGATTTAGATATAGACTTCCTTGCTTTTTCAGCTCATAAAATGTTAGGCCCTACAGGAGTAGGTGTTTTATATGGTAAATATGAATTGCTAGATAAAGTAATACCTACAAATGTAGGTGGTGGTATGAACACTATTTTTACTAGTTTAAATGAATATAATTTAAAAGGATTACCATGGAGACTAGAAGCTGGAACGCCAAATATAGCAGGAGTTATTGGTTTTGGTTCAGCAATTGATTATATAAATAAAATAGGAATTGATTCCATTAGCAAGCATTGTGCCGAATTAAAAAGGTATGCAGTATCAAAACTTAGTAATTTAAATAATATAGATGTGTATAATCCAAATACAGAGGGTTCAATTATTGCTTTTAACGTAAGAAATATTTTTAGCCAGGATACAGCTATATATTTAAATAAACATAAAATATGTGTTAGAGCTGGTAATCATTGTGCTAAATTACTTAAAGAAAGTTTAGGTATAAATAATACTTGTCGTATTAGTTTTTACCTTTATAACACTAAAGAGGAAATCGATTATTTAATAAAAGTATTAGATAATGAAAATATTTTAGAAGAATCTTTGTAGGTGATAGAATGGATAATAATTTAAAAAGAAGTATTATATTAGAAAATTACTCTAATCCTTTTAACAAAGGACTAATAGATGATCCTAATTATGAGAAAGTAAATATGAATAATGAATCTTGTATTGATAATATAGATATTATGATAAATATTGATAATAATACAATTAAAGATATTAGATTTGATGGTGAAGCATGCGCAATATCAACTTCAGCTACATCTATTATGTTAAAGGAATTAATAGGAAAAAATATAAAAGATGCTTTATATATAATTGAACAGTATGAAAACATGATAGAAGAGAGGAAATATGATGACGCCGTCCTTGGTGAGGCGATTGTATATAACGAAATATATAAACAACCAAATAGGAAGAAATGTGCTCTATTACCTGCAAATGGTATTAAGAAAATTCTTAAGAATTATGTAATATAATTCTTTTTTAATTATTTAGACTCATATAACATATTATATACCGGAGGTATTACATGAATAACAACGATATAAATATGAGTGTTAACTACCAACAACAAATAGTTAATTATTTAAATCAATATTTGAGTAATATTCTAGTTTTCACAATCAATATGTATAATTACCACTGGAATATTGTAGGTCCACAATTTTTCACACTTCACTCAAAACTACAAGGTTATTATGACAAGGGAACTGATATGTTTGATGTTATTGCAAAGCGCATTAAGCAACTAGATGGTTATCCAATAACAACCTTAAGTGGTTATAGTAACAATGCTACAATTAAAGTTATGGAAAGTAAAAATTATAATACAAATGAGGTAATAAGAAACACAATCAACGATTTTAAGCATATTCATCGTATGGGAACGGATATTGCAAGTTATGCATCTTCTATTGGAGATGGAGTTACTAATGAAATAATAGGGGAATTCCTAATATATATAGAAAAACAGTTATGGATGTTAGAAGCTAGTATTAGATAGCTTCTTTTTTTATAGTTGACAAAAAATGGAGATGTAGTATAATTGAAGTGTACTAAGACAAGTGGTACATTCATATTATTTTATAGGAGGTTAAAATGATTGAAATTACAAATGTCACTAAACGTTTCGATAGAGAACCTGTTCTTAAAAATCTTAATTGTAAGATAGAAAAAAGTAGTATCTACGGTTTAGTTGGCGCGAACGGGGCTGGTAAATCGACCTTGTTAAGACTAATAATGGGTATATATAAACAAGAAGAGGGTACTATTTTAGTCGATGGTGTAGAGTCGTTTGACAACCCAATAATCAAAGAGAAGATGGCCTTTGTGCCAGATGATTTATTCTTTTATCCTGGATATTCGTTATACGACATGGCAGGGTTCTATCAAGGAATTTATAAAAATTTTGATATGGAGTATTTCAAAGAATTATGTAGTCTATTTAAATTAGATATCAATCGTAAGGTAAGTACTTTTTCAAAAGGTATGAAAAGGCAAGGAGCTTTAATTCTTGCTATATCAACTAAAGCTGAATATTTATTTTTCGATGAAACGTTTGATGGTCTTGATCCAGTTATTAGAAACTTAGTTAAAAAGATAATTTGTGAAAGTGTTGCAAAAAACAATACTACAATTATATTAACATCACACAACTTAAGGGAACTTGAAGATACTTGTGATCATCTAGGACTATTGTATAAGGGTGGTATTCTTTTTGAAAGTGATATAGATAGTTTGAAAACAAAAATGTTTAAGATACAAATATCATTAGATAGGGAATTTGATAAGGAAGATTTTAGTAATCTTGAGATACTTAGTTTTAAAAAGAAAGGCTCAGTTGCTGAAATAATTATTAGAGGGGATAAGGTGAAAACTAAAAAAGATTTAGAAAAATTAGATCCTAGAATCTTAGATTTTATTCCTCTAACTCTTGAAGAAGTATTTATATATGAAATGGAGGTGCTAGGGTATGAATTCGAAAGTATCCTTCGTTAATTTTAATTATTTAAAAGAAAATTTAAAGAAATCAAGGGGTGTAATATATTTAATTTTATTTATTGTTCCAATTTTTACATATTTAACAATGTTAATAATAAGTAAAAATGGTAGTGGCTTAAAAGTTTTGCCTAATCTTTCTAATATATCAATACCTACTATAATTGGAATGTATTTGATACCATTTGTAATGGCAACAACTTTATTTAATTTTGTTTTCAAAAGAGAGAGTGTTGATTTTATAAATGCACTTCCTATGAAGAAATCTACTGTATTTATAACTAACATAGTTGGTGGAGTTTTAGTGTTTTTCGCAACACTTCTTATATCAACTATAGTATTAGTGGTGTCTTCACTTTTCTTTGACAATTTAATTATTCCTAGTACTATGTATTTTCATTACTTTATTACCTTTTTTATAACATATATTTATGTATTTATAATTTCATCACTAGCTATATCTTTAACAGGTAGTAGGTTAGTGCATGTTGCTTTAACTCTTATATTACTTTTTATACCTGGATATTTAAGTGATTTTTACTACTCTAGAGTAAATGATAGTACTATTGATTATAATTACTATTATCCAACTTGTGATAAGTATGATAATGAGTGTCCGGAATATGAAATAAGAAATAATTTTGTGGTAGGAAGATCATTTAGATTATATAATGAGCAAACGCTTCCGTATAAATATATTAATGTACTTCCAAGAGCAGTATTTAGCATGTATAATGGCGAGGCACTATATAACTATGAACTTCAAAGTGTATATAACTTTAAATCAATTATTAAAATGATAGTGTTATCTGTAGTATATTTTATACTTGGATTATATGCCTACATTAACCGAAAGATGGAAGTTGCTGAGTCGACATTTAAAAATGAACATGTCCATCAATTTGTAAAATGTTTAACCTTATTTCCGTTATCCTTAGGTGGTGTTATTATTGCAGCAGACTCAGGAGAATATGTATCAACTGTCTTTGCTTTCTTTTTAGCAATCACTATGACCTTATATGTAGTGTATGATCTAGTTACAAGACGAAATAGTGGCAATTTCATGAAGTCTACTATCTATTTCCTAGGTCTTATATTAGTGTCGATTTTGACATTCTATAGTGTTGACTTTGTTGCTAGTCGTGAATCTACTAAAAAAGTATTAAAAGAAGATGTAGTAAATATAGGTATACAACCTAATAATTCATTTGGTCTTGAAGCTTATGGTCTTAAATCTTATAACTTCAACATTTTAGACTACAAAATAAAAGATCAAGAGGTCATTGATTTAATTTTTGATAATGTTAATAAAAAAGTAATATCTGATGAGCAAAGTACTATGATAGCAACTCGCGTATCACTTAAAAATGGTTCTAAATATTATTTTAATGTAAGGCTTGTAAAATCTGAATATGATAAATTGATTAATTTATTAGATAAGGATAATAAATATACAGATGAGTTTAAATATATACCATATGATAATATATATGGCGTTAAAGTAGGCGATAGTTACTTAAAGGAAAAAGAAACCTCAAAGAAGATTATAGAACTTATTAAAGAAGGGTATAAGGATAAGAGTCTATCAGATATTATTAATCACACATATGTAGATTTAGACTATGTAGAAGATACTACAATAAATTATTTATCTACTTATAAAAAAGGTATTCAAACTTATACTGTAAATAGTTACATAAACCCTAAATTAGCGAATTATATAATGGAAATTCAGAACAAAGATTACATTAAAAATATATATTCTAAAAATATTAATGTTAATAGATTGCATATATGGCTTGATTTGAATAAAGAAAATGATATCAACAGGGAGCTTTATTATAATTTCAGTAGATTAGATGGTGGGGATGAAGTTATATACAGGTACATCAACGAAAAAGTTACAAAAGAAGTAGATCTATCAAAATATGATAAAGAAGATGTAGTAAGCTTTACAGTCTATTATGGATCGAAAAGTTACCATGTCTTTTTACCAAAAGATGATTCTTATGATGAATTGTTTGATTTATTTAGAAAAGAGATAGAGAAAGCAGATATATCAAATATTGAAAATGAGGAAGTATAATGAGTATGTTTAGTATTGATTTTCAAACCAGAATGCCCATCTATGAACAAATTGTTAATCAGGTAGAGAAGTATATTGCTTTAGGTCTTTTAAAAGCTAATGAGCAATTACCATCAGTTAGACAAGTAGCTTTTGATCTTGGGATAAATCCTAATACTATTCAAAGAGCATATGCGGAGCTTGAAAGAAAAGGTGTTATTGTATCAGTTGTAGGTAAGGGAACTTTCGTAAGTGATAAAACTGATGAAGTAGTAAAAGATAAAATAGATGATATAATTGATTCTATAAGTGAAAACATTACTATTTTAAAAAGTTTAGGATTAAGTGATAAAGAAATTAAAAACAAAATACTTAAAGACCAAGAATAACTTGGTCTTTTTTCATTTAAATAGTATAATTAAATTGGTGAATAAGATGACACAAATTAAAGAAATGCCTAAGGGCTTAACAGTTGATATAGTTAGAGAAATATCTCAATTAAAAGGCGAACCAGAGTGGATGAAAAATTATAGATTAAAATCATATGAAAGTTTTAAGAAACAACCTCTTCCTTCATTTGGTCCTCAAATAGATATCGATTTTGATAATATAACTTATTATAGAAGAATAGATAATAAAGTTCATAGTAATTGGGATGAAATTGATGACAATGTTAGAAAGAATTTTGAAGAAATTGGTCTTAAAGATGCAGAGGAAAAGCATTTAGGTGGGATTGGAGTTCAATTTGAAAGTGAGACAATATACCATAACATGCTTAATTATTTGAAAGATAAGAATGTTATATTTACTGATACCGATACTGCATTAAAAAAACATCCAGATTTATTTAAGAAATATTTTAATAAGATAGTTGATTATGATGAAAACAAATTTACTGCTTTAAATGGTTCGGTATGGAGTGGTGGTGCTTTTATTTATATACCACCAGGGGTAAAATTAGATAGACCATTACAAAGCTATTTTTGGATTAATAATAACCAAATGGGTCAATTTGAAAGAACAATAATTATAGTAGATGAAGGTGCAGAGTTAGAGTATATTGAGGGTTGTACAGCACCTGTTTATGCTGATAACTCACTTCATGCTGCTGTGGTTGAAATATATGTACTTAAGAATGCTAAGTGTAGATATGTTACTATTCAGAATTGGGCACCTAATATATATAATCTTGTAACTAAAAGAGCGATTGTAGAAGAAGGCGGTTTGATGGAATGGATCGATGGTAACATTGGATCTAAAGTGACTATGAAGTATCCTGCTTGTATCTTAAATGGGGCTTACGCTAGAGGATCTTGTATTACAATAGCTGTAGGAGATGAAAATCAAATTCAAGATACTGGGGCTAAAATGATTCATTTAGCACCTCATACTAAGAGTAATATAGTATCTAAATCTATTTCAAGGAATGGTGGTAATGCTACCTATAGAGGAACAGTTAAAATAGCACCTGATGCATCTAATAGTATTAGTACAATAAAATGTGATACTTTTGTGCTAGATGAACTATCAAAAAGTGATACTATTCCTAAAAATATAGTTTTAAATGACACCTCTACCTTAGAACATGAAGCTACGGTCTCAAAGATTAGCGAAGAGAAATTGTTTTATTTAATGAGTAGGGGACTAGATGTAGATAAAGCAACAGAATTAATTATAATGGGATTTGTAGAAGCCTTTCGTGATGAACTTCCAATGGAGTATGCAGTAGAATTAAATAATCTATTAAAAGATAGAAAATTCTGTGCATAAAATTTCAAAACCCTTTCAATTAATTCTAAATATTAAGAAGTAAAGGAACTATTGTGTCAATAGTTCCTTTTTAGTTATTTGTATAACTATATATTTATGAGTAAGATGGATGAGAAAGGAGGATAAAAGATGTTAAATCAATTTGTTATCGTTGGAAGATTAGTACGTGATCCAGAACTACACGAAACAGATAATGGTAAAAAAGTAACTAATATTACAGTAGCTGTTCCACGAAGTTATAAGAATGCTAATGGTGAATATGAAACTGATTTTATAAGATGTACCCTTTGGGCTGGTGTAGCTCAAAACACTACTGAATATTGTAAAAAAGGGGATCTATTAGGCGTGAAAGGTCGTGTCCAAACACGTAATGTAGAAAAGGATGATAAACCTACTAGTGTTATAGAAATGGTGGCTGAAAAAATAACCTTTCTATCAAACAAAAAAGCAGAAGCAGATTAAGATCTGCTTTTTAAATATTTATGTTTAATATAATACGTGTTATAATTATTATG
>DUVE01000105.1 GCA_012841205.1 Mollicutes bacterium | reverse complement strand
GGTGCCCGTGCCCCTGAAAAGCGATTTCTTATCAATTATGAATCCATGCTGGAAGATCCGGAGACCGCGGCGGAGGCCCGGAAATACCTGGCGGAGAAGGTCCGCTCGGGCCGGTTTGTGTTGGACAGCCTGCACCAGCGCCGGGAGACGATCCGGAAAATCGCCGAGGCGGTGGCGGAGGCGCAGGGGGCGTTTTTCGAGCACGGGATTTCGCGGCTGAAGCCGATGACGATGGGATCGCTGGCGGAACGGCTGGGCGTGCACGAGACGACCGTGGGGCGGGCGGTGGCCGGGAAGTACGTGCGGACGCCCCAGGGGGTGTTTGAACTGCGGTTTTTCTTTACGGCGGGGCTGGCGACGGCGGACGGCGGGAGCATTTCGACGGAAGCCGCCAAGGAGGCGGTGGCGAAGGCGATTGCCCGCGAGGATCTGCGCAAGCCGCTGTCGGACCAGGCCATCGCGGACCAACTGAACGCGCAGGGCGTGCCGCTGGCGAGGCGAACGGTGGCGAAGTACCGCGAGCAGCTGGGCCTGCCGCCGGCGCACAAGCGGAAATGAGCTGAATCGGAACTCATGAAAACAGCCCGGAATTGTTTAGCAGGAAAAACAGGAAACGGCAGGAAAACAGGAGAACAGCCGTTTGGTCGGGTGAGGAAGAATTGAAGGCCATGAAGACGGATTTTGGAACAAAGGATTTCGCGGCATTCTGCCGGGAGCACAGGCCGGGATATCACGCGGACTATTATGCGATGTATTCGAGCTGGTGGGACGGCATCACGACGGAGCCGAACCTGATGGTGGTGCCAGTGGACGACCACATGGTGCACCGGGGCGACGGGCTGTTCGAGACGTTCAAATGCGTGGACGGGGCGGTGTACAACCTCGAGGCGCACCTGGCGCGGCTGGAGAACGGCGCGAAGGCGATCGCCTTGCAGATGCCCTGGAGCCGCGGGGACATCCGGCGGATCATCGGGGAGGTGCTGAAGGCGGGGGGGCGGCGGGATGCGCTGATCCGCATTTTCGTGTCGCGGGGCCCCGGCGGGCATTCGGCGAATCCCTACGAGTGCCCGGAGCCGCTGCTGATGGTGCTGGCGATCCGGCTGCCGCCGCCGTTCATGGCGTCGCATCCCGACGGGGCCCGGGTGGGGGTGAGCGCGGTGCCGAACAAGGAGGGGATGTTTGCGCAGGTCAAGAGCGTGAACTATCTGCCCAACGTCCTGATGAAGAAGCAGGCCGTGGATGCCGGGGTGGATTTCATGCTGGGGTTCGACAAGGACGGGCACATGACCGAGCTGCCCACGGAAAACTTCGGCATCGTGACGACGGAGCGCGTGCTGAAAGTGCCGCGGCCGGACCACATTCTGGCGGGAACCACCATGGGGCGGGTGCTGGCGCTGGCCCGGGACCACCTCGTGCCGGCGGGCGTGCTGGCGGGCGTGGAGGAGGCCGACGTGCCGCGCGCCGAGCTGGAGACGGCGGCGGAGATGCTGGTGTTCGGCACGAGCCCCCACGTGACGGCGGTGACGGAGTTCGCCGGCCGGCCGGTCGGCGACGGCATGCCGGGCCCGGTATGGCGCGAACTGAGCCGACTGTTTGAGGCCGACCTGAAAAATCCGGCGATGTTGACGCCGGTGGTGTAACCTGTATGGATTCTGCAACGACGAATGAACAGATGAACGGAATGGCTCATGTATTTCGACGGATGAGAGCCGCGGCGGCGGCAGGGGCGGCAGGGGCGCTGCTGGCCGGCTGCGTGAGCGTGCCGGATGCCCGGCAGATGCGGGAGATTCGCGCGGAGGCCGCCGGGCGGCGGGTGGAGAACCTGGCGCGGCCGGAGACCACGGAGAGCGGAGTCTATCTGTCGGGGCCGCTGCTGCTGTGGGAGGCGGTGGCGCTGGCCCGGGGCTACAACCGGAGCCTGGAACAGGAGCGGGAGGGACGGGAGATCGCCCGCGGGCGCATTCAGGCGTCGTGGTCCGAGGCGCTGCCTTCGCTGGACCTGACGGGGGGGTACGTGCGGCTGGACGAGGAACGGACCACCACGCTGCCGGACGGTTCGTCGTACACCACGCGGCATGCGGACCAGACCAGCGCAGGGCTGCGGCTGACGCAGCCGCTGTTCAACGGGCGGATCGGGGCCGCGCTGCGGGCGGCCAGGCTGTATGACGAGTGGACGGAGGCCACGATCCGGGCGGCGACGGAGGCTGTCCAGCGCGACACCATCCGCGCCTACTACCGGGCGGTGCTCAGCGGGCACTTGCTGGAAGTGAACCAGACCGCGCTGGAAACAGCCGAACGCCAGCTGGCGGACGCCCAGGCGCGGCGGCGGCAGGGCATGGCGTCGAATTACGACGAGCTGCGGGCGCAGGTGGAGGTGTCGAACTTCCGCGCCCAGGTGCTGCAGGCGCGCAACGAGCGGGACCTGGCCTATACCGCGCTGTACCGGCTGATGGGCGCCTCGCCGGAAAGCGAGGCGGACCTGGTGGATGACATCCCGCTGGTGATGGAAGCGATTTCGTTCGGCGACGCGGTGCGAACGGCGCTGGAGCGCCGGGCGGATCTGACCGTGGCGGAATACGCCCTGCGGCTGCAGGACGAAAGCGTGGCGGCGGCGAAAAGCCGCTATCTGCCGGAGGTGTCGGGGTATGTCGCGCAGACGTGGGCCAATCCGGATCCGCACGACTCGTCCCGCGACGAGTGGGGCGACGAGTGGCAGGCGGGCGTGCAGGTCTCTCTGCCGGTGTTCGACGGCCTGGACCGGCGCGGGACGCTGATCCAGGAGCGGGCGCGGCGGCGGCAGCTGGAGATTGCGCTGCGCGACACCGAGGAGCGGGCGGTGAGCGAAATCCGCCAGGCGGTGCTCTCGCTGAAGACGGCGGAAGAGTTCGCGCATTCGCAGAGCCGGAATCTGGAAACGGCCCGGGAAGCCCTGCGGCTGGTCGAGGCCGGCCTGAAGGAAGGCCAGAACACGCCGGTTGAAGTCATGGATGCCCGCCAGGCGCTGACCAAGGCGTCGGCGAACTACTATCAGTCGATTTTCGACCACGCGATGGCCCGGGTGGCCCTTCAGCAGGCCATGGGGCTGCTGGCGCCCGACGCGCTGCCTGACGGGCCGGTGCTGAAGGAGAGCGATTTATCCGACGGATCAGCCGGATCCGACTGATCCGTTGAATGACATAGGGAGACCCACGCATGAAAAAGAACCTTTTGCTGTATGCCGCCTTGGTCATCGCGCTGGCGCCGGGTTGCGCGAAGAAGCCGGCGGAATCCGGCAGCGGGCCCAAAGCCGGGCGCGGGCCGGTGCCGGTGCGGACGGCCCTGGTGGAACGGCGGGACATTTCGGAAGTGCTGCTGTTCACGGGCGAACTGGAGTCGCCGCTGGCGGTGGAGGTGAAGCCCAAGATCCAGGGGCGGCTGGAGAAGCTGGAACTGGAGGGCGGGGAGCCCACCACGGAAGGCGCGGAGGTGAAGGCCGGCGAGGTGATTGCCGAACTGGACCGGCGGGAACTGGAGGCGCAGGTGGCGCTGGCGGAGGCCCAGGCGCGCCAGGCGGAGGTGACGCTGGCCGACCGGGAGCGGGAACGCCGGCGGCTGGAGGCGCTGTTTGCGGAGGAAGTGGCGACGGAGCAGGCGCGCGACGCGGCGGTGACGGCCCATGAAAGCGCCAAGGCGGCGGCGGCCCAGGCCAAGGCGCAGCTGGAACTGGCGAAGGTCAACCTGGACGAAACGCGCATCCGCGCGCCGATGGACGGCGTGGTGATGGAGCGCCGGGCCGATCCGGGGGCGATGGTCGGGCCGTCGGCGGCCATCGTGCGGATTGCGCAGATGAATCCGCTTCGGCTGATGCTGGCGATTCCGGCGCGGCTGCTGCCGATGCTGGAGGAGGGCCAGACGCGCGTGGCGGTTTCGACGGATGTCTGGACGGACCGCGAGGTGGACGGCACCCTGGCCCGGGTGTTCCCGGAGGCGGATCCGGCGACGCGCACGGTTCGCGCGGAGGTGCATCTGGACAATGCGAAGACGAACGGGAGCTGGCCGCTGCGTCCGGGGATGTACGCGACGGCGCGGCTGACCCTGGCAACGAGTCCCGGGGCGCTGGCGGTGCCGGCATCCTCCGTGATCCGCGTGCTGGATCGCCAGCTGGTCTTCAGGGTGGAGAACAACACGGCCCGGGCGGCCGACGTGAAGACCGGGCTTCGCGACGGGGCGTACATTGAAATTCTCGAGGGTCTGTCAGACGGCGATGAATATGTCGTGATGGGGCAGAACAAGCTGACCGACGGCGCGCCGATCGAACGGGTGGCGGCCAACGGCGCCGCGGAGGAGCCGGCGAAATGAAGCTGCCGGAACTGGGCGTACAGAAGCCCGTTACCACGCTGATGTTCTTCCTGGCCGTGCTCGTGCTGGGCGCGGTCATGGCGACACAGCTGCCGGTGGATTACCTGCCGGAAATCGAACAGCCGACCGTCACGGTCATCACCACCTGGGAGGGGGTCAGCGCCGAGGACGTCGAAAGCATGGTCACCAAGCTCGTGGAGCGCGCGCTGGGATCGGTGAACGGCCTCGAGGAGATGACCAGCGCGACGGTGGAAGGCATTTCCAGCGTGACCTGCGAATTCGCCTGGGGGACGAACCTCGACGAGGCTTCCAACGACATCCGCAGCAACCTGGAGCGCATCCGCAAATCGCTGCCCGACGACGCCGATCCGCCGGTGCTGCGCAAGTTCGACACGTCGCAGATCCCGATCCAGTTCTACGGCATTACCTGCGACGAGAGCCTGGAGCGGCTGGAGGAAATCGCCGAAAACGAGATTGCCGATCCGCTGAAGCGCCTGCCGGGGGTGGGGGCGGTGGATCTGTTCGGCGGGCTGGACCGGCAGATCAACATCCGGCTGGATCCCGTGCGCCTGGCGGGCTACGGCCTGGTGTTTGACGAAGTGGCCGCGGCCCTGGCGAAGGAAAACGTGACGCTGCCGGCGGGCAACGTGAAAGTCGGCCGGCTGGACTACACGATTCGGGTGCCCGGCGAATTCACCGCGCCGGAGGAAATCGGCGGCATCGTGATCCGCTCGTCCGGCGGCGCGCTGGTGCGGCTGCGCGACGTGGCCGAGGTGGAGGACGGGTTCGACGAGGAACGGCGCCTGTCGAACGTGATGGGCCGGCGCGCGATCATGATGATGATCCAGAAGCGATCCGGGGCGAACACCGTGGAAACGGCCCGGGAGGTCGCCCGGGAACTGGAGCAGAACATCCTGCCGACGCTGCCCCGGGACATCGAAATCCATCAGATCTTCGACACCAGCGAGCAGATCACCCTGTCCATCCGGAACGTGTCCATGACGGTGCGCTGGGCGTTTATTTTCGTGATCCTGACCGCCTTTTTCTTCCTGCGCAGCGTGCGGTCGGCGCTGATCATTGCGCTGACGATTCCGTTTTCGCTGATTCTGTCGATCATCTTCCTGTGGACGATGGGCTGGACGATCAACATCATTTCGCTGTCGAGCCTGGCGATCGCCATGGGGATGGTGGTGGACAATGCGGTGGTGGTGCTGGAAAACATCTCCTCCAAGGTGGAGAAAGGCACGGCGCCGCGCGAGGCGGCGATGTTCGGCGCCGAAGAGGTGGGCACCGCCATCAGCGCCTCCACGCTGACAACTATCGTGGTGTTTGTGCCGCTGATTTTCCTGAAGGGCGAGGCGGGGATCATGTTCAAGCAGCTCGGCGGGCTGCTGGTGGCCACGCTGACGGCGAGCCTGGTGTGCGCGCTGTGGCTGACGCCGATGCTGGGTTCGCGCCTGCTGCAGGCCCCGGCGAAGCGCAGGACGCGCGGGAAGTTCCTGGAAGCTTTCCATGCCTGGAGCGAGGCGCGGTTCGATGCGCTCGACGCGGCCTATTCGCGTCTGCTGGAGCGGGCCCTGCGGCGGCGCTGGCTCGTGGTGGCGGGGGCGGTGGCCATCTTCGCCGCCAGTGCGGGACTGTTTGCGGGACTGGGGTCGGAGTACTCCCCGGAGGACGACAACGGGCGGATGATGCTGCGTTTTCAGACGCCGATCGGTACGCGGGTGGAGGAGACGGCGGCGCTGGGTCAGCGGATTCTCGATGTGACATTGGCGGAGGCCGGAGAAGAAAACGTGCGGGTGTATGCCTGGCGCTGCGGACAGTCCGGCTGGGGGCAGGGCGGTACGCATGTCGGCCATGTCATGCTGCGCCTGGTGCCGCAGACCCGGCGCACCCGCGGCATGAAGGAAATCGGCCGGGCCGTGGCCGATGTCGTTTCCCGGTGGCCGGAAGTGCAGAAATTCAACGTGGATACCTCCCAGATGGGCCCCGGCGGCGGCAGCAAGCCGATCGTGATTGACGTGCTGGGTTTCGATCTCGACATTCTTCAGCGGGTGGCCGAGCAGGTGCTGGCGGTGGTGAACACCACCGAGGGCGCGGTGGATGCCGAGATCGGCCGCGATCCGGGCCGGCCGGAGATCCGCGTGGAAATCGACCGCGTGAAGGCGGCGGCGCATGGCCTGAACGTCTCGCAGGTGGCCAACAGCGTGCGGACGCTGTTCTACGGCACGACGGCCACGATGTACCGCGAGTCCGACGAGGATTACGACATCGTCCTGCGCCTGGACGAGCCCTACCGGCGGACGATCGAGGACATCGCCCAGGCGGAGATCGTGCTGCCGGGCGGCGGGCGGATCCGGCTGGACAGCGTGGCGTCCGTCGAGGAGCGCCTGGGGGCGCTGGAGATCGACCGCCGCAACCAGGAACGTGTGATCCAGGTGACCGCCGACGTGTTTGGCCGCAGCAGCGGCGAGGTGGTGCGCGACCTGCGCCGGCGGCTGGCCGAGGAAGTGCCCCTGCCGTCCGGCATCGGCATCCATTTCGGGGGTACGGCCGAGGATCAGGAGGAGTCCTTCCGGCAGATGACCCTGATGCTGGTGCTGGGCATTCTGCTGGTGTACATGGTGATGGCGTCGCAGTTCGAAAGCCTGCTCGATCCGTTTCTGATTCTGTTCTCCATTCCCTTCGCTTTCAGCGGAGTCGCGATCAGCCTGACGGTGCTGCGCCTGACGGTGAGCATCATGTCGTTCATCGGCATGATTCTGCTGGTCGGCGTGGTGGTCAACAACGCCATTGTGCTGATTGACTACATCAATCTGCTTCGAGCCCGGGGGCAGACGCTGTCCCGGGCGATTGTGAACGCCGGGCGCTCGCGCCTGCGGCCGGTGCTGATCACGACAATGACGACGTCGCTGGCGATGCTGCCGATGATCCTGAGCCGCGGCGAAGGGGCGGCGACGTGGAAGCCGATGGCGGCGACCATTGTCGGGGGGCTGACGTTTTCCATGCTGGTGACGCTGGTGCTGGTGCCCACGCTCTACAGCCTGGTGCATTCGCGCCGGGCGCGGAAACGGGAACAAGCCGCGGCCATGAAGGGAGTGCTGCCATGAAAGCCGTGTGGATCCTGCATGACATCGTGCTGACCGACGAAATCCAGGGCCTTCTGGACGAGATGGGCATCGTGGGGCTGTCGCGCTGGAAACGGATGACCGGGCGCGGGCCCGGAAGCGGCACGCGGATGGACACCCATGTCTGGCCCGGAGCGAATTCCGGCACGCTGGCCGTGGTGGACGACGACGTGGCGGCGCGGCTGATGGGGCGGCTGCAGATGCTGCGCGATGAGGTCGGCGCCCGGTCCGGCGTGTGGGCGTTCACCACGCCCGTGCTGGACACGCTGACATGACGCAGCGGCGGAGGCCGGCAACGGCGCGGGCGGTCTTGCGGGAACTGAGACGGCTCCGCGATCCCGCCCAGGCGGTGATTCTGCAGCGGTTTTTCAAAACCGGCCCGGGCGAGTACGGGGAGGGGGATGTGTTCTGGGGCCTGAAGGTTCCGCAGATTCGCGCCGTTCTCGCGCGGTTTCCCAATGTCCCTCTGCCTGTGGCCGGGGATCTGCTCGATTCCCCGGTCCACGAGGCGCGGTTTTTCGCCGTGATCGCCCTGGTGCGGGGGTACGCCCTTGGCGGCGCCGCCGAACGGAAGGCGATTTTCAACCTGTACCTGGCAAGGGCCGAGCGGGTGAACAATTGGGATCTGGTGGATGCCAGCGCTCCGGGGATCGTCGGCCGGCACCTGCCGCCGGGCGGGGGCCGGCGCGTTCTGGCGCGCCTGGCGGCGTCCGGCTGCCTGTGGCGGCGGCGCATCGCCATGGTGGCCACGCTGGAACACATCCGTCAGGGCGAACTGAGCAACACCTTCCGGCTGGCCGAACGGATTCCGGCCGATCCGGAGGATCTGATGCACAAAGCCGCCGGCTGGATGCTGCGGGAGGCCGGCAAGCGGGATGCCGCGGCGCTGGAGGCCTTTCTGGAGCGGCAGGCCGGACGAATGCCGCGCACCATGCTGCGTTATGCCATCGAGCGCCTGCCCCCGGCGCGCCGCCGCGCCTGGCTGGCGGTTCCGCGGCAGACGTGACCTCCGGTCCGGCCCGGTCCGGCCCAACCCGCTCCGGAATCTGCATTTTCCTTTACAGACGCCGATGCCGGTTGTAAAACCCCTGCGAACAACAAATCGCCCCGCCACGTACACAGGATGTCCATGCAACCCATCATCAATCATCTCGTCCAGCTTCAGGAACTCATTATCGCCCGTGCCCAGCAGGAGGCCGGTATGCCGGGGGCCCAATTCGCCCAGCTCGACGAATCCATTCACGCGCTGACCCAGGAACTGCCGCGGGATATCCACCAGCAGTTCACCCGGTTGCTTCAGAAAAGTCCGCTGGCCATCGTGCCCGTTGTCAACGGCGTCTGTACCGCCTGCGGCATGACCCTGCCGGTTTCGCTGGTGCACCAGGTGCATGCCGCCGAGCATATCTATCAGTGTCCGTCCTGCGCCCGCCTGCTGTTTCACCGCGCCTCCGGCGCCCGCAACACCCGCAAGTCCCCCCGCCGCAGCGATCCGCCCAAGGTCGGCATTGAACGCTTTTCCGCCGAATCGCTCATGATCCCCGCGCTCAAGGGCACCGACCGCGATGCGGTGCTGGCGGAACTCTGCCAGAAACTCGACGACGAGGGATTTGTGGACGACGCCGGCAAGCTGCTGGAGGCGGCGGAGCAGCGCGAAGCCATCATCTCCACGGCCGTGGAAAACGGCCTGGCCTTTCCCCACGTGCGCTGCGTGGAAGGCGGCGCGCTGACGTTTGCGCTGGGCATCGCCCCCAAGGGCATCAAGTTCGATCCCGCCGGCAAGGCCAATACCCGCATCATTTTCTTCATGGTGATCCCCACCGCCGCCAGCGCCTTCTATCTCAAGCTGCTGTCCGGCCTGTCCCAGGTTTTCCAGAAGGCCGAAAACCGCGAGAAGCTTCTGGAAGCCGAAACCTCCGAGAAAATGTGGAAGGCCCTGGTCAAGGCCACCCGCCTGGCGATCTCCTGACCGTCTGGTCTGCCCTGAAGGCCAACGAAGGCGGC
The DNA here is from genome assembly GCA_012841205.1 of Mollicutes bacterium. Lineage (GTDB taxonomy): Bacteria > Bacillota_I > Bacilli_A > RF39 > UBA660 > UBA5348. The sequence goes on along the minus strand of DUVE01000105.1, from coordinate 1,688 downwards.
CGGGTCGTATCTGAGGTGGACCGGTTTCATCCCGCCCCCCGCCGCGCCGGGCCTGTGCGCAAGTTGGATTTGACACGCGACGCATCCTGAGGCCACCCTGTTCCGCTATGGACGGGTGCTGCAATCTGGTGCTGGCGGGTTTCATGGGCACGGGGAAGAGCGTGATCGGCCGGCGCGTGGCCGCCATGGCCCGCCGTCCGTTTCTCGACATGGATGCCGAGATCGAAACGCGTGCCGGCAAGCGCATCTCCCGGATTTTCGCCGAGGACGGAGAAGCGGCGTTCCGGGATCTGGAATCGGCGCTGGCCGCGGAGTGGGGGCAGGCGCGCATGGGCGCGGTGATCGCCTGCGGGGGCGGGGTGGTGCTGAGGGAGGAAAACCTGACGGCGCTGGGGGCGAACGGGGTGCTGGTGTGTCTGACCGCCCGGCCGGAGGTGATTCTCGAACGCACGGGCCGGTCGCGCAAGCGCCCGCTGTTGGAGACGAAAGATCGCGAACAGAAAATCCGCGAGCTGCTGGCGGCGCGCGCGCCGCTGTACGCCCGGATTCCCAACCAGATCGATACCTCCGACCTGGATCCCCACACCCTCGCCCTGCGCCTGACGCAGCTCTGGAACGGCCAAATGTAAAATGTATAGACTTCACCCTTGCCTTAGGAGGGTGAAGTCTATATTTTTAACATTTGAAGGGGGATTCCTGTTGGGGTGGAAATCCGGTTGAGGCATACTCTCCATCCATGTGGCGTTATGTGCTCAAACGGTTGGCGCAGGCGGTCCCGACAGTGGTCGGGGTCGTGCTGATTACCTTTGTGCTGTTCAACGTGGTGGGCGGCAGTCCCGCGGCGATGGTGCTGGGGCAGAACGCCGGCGCCCGCTCTCTGGAGGAATTCGATGACGCGCGGGGCTACAATAAACCGCTGTTCTTCGGCCGCTGGACCGCCACGCGCGCCCTGGAGGCGGTGGATTTTTCCGACGCGCCCCCGAGCGTCCGGGCGCAGTGGGGCGCCGGCGAGTCTGTGTGGTCTGCGGATTCAGCGCCACGTTGTAGGTCGCGCCGCCTTTCTCAATTGAAACGGTATCAATCAACGTCCAGACGCTGTTCACCAATCCGGAGATGGCGAAGGTACTGCCGGAACCGTTGTTGCCCAGCGCCCAGAACTGCAAGTTGGTCGCGCCCGTTGCGAAGGTCGGGCTCAGCAGCCACTGGCCGGTGGCCTTGAACTTGTACGCCGGCGAGTTGGCGCCGTAGAAGCCGGCGCCCGTGTAATCCAAATCGGAGGCGCCGCTGGTGGTCCAGCCGCTGGGCACCGAGGTGTCCGTCAGGGTGGCGAAATCTTCGGTCAGCACGTCAGCCCCGCCGCTGCCTGCGGAGAACGAATCAGAGGTCGCGACATCCAGCAGATAACTGGCCGCGCCGGTGACGGCGTTCCAGTTGGCGGTGAAGCGGTCGTTGCCGATGCCCGTGACGGCCGCGAGCGTCGGGGCCGGCAGGGTGGCCGTCACCGACAGGGTGGCCGTTGCCGAGCCGCCGTTGGCGTTGGTGCCCGTGAAGTGGAAGGAATTAGGGGTATCTTCATTTCTTATCGTTCAACGTCCACGCTCTCCCTCACCTTGACCGTCCGCGGCAAGGTGTAGGTGAGTAGCGTGTTGTTGGGCCATCTTGCCTCATTGCTGTGCCCGGAGTCCATC
>DUVE01000089.1 GCA_012841205.1 Mollicutes bacterium | reverse complement strand
CAGTTGTGTTATCAACAACAGTTATATCTAGTAAGGCTAATATATTATCAGACTTCTTCCCATTAATGGTTTTATATAACGAGAAGTTATATTCGGTAGGAAAAATACCAGGTGGTTTCATAAAAAGAGAAGGCAGACCTAGTGAAAATGCAACCTTAGCAGCTCGTATGATAGATAGATCAATGAGACCTATGTTTCCTGAAGATTTCAGAAATGAAGTACAAGTTGTAAATACTGTTTTATCAGTTGATCAAGACAATTCGCCTGAGATGGCAGCTTTTTTAGGATCTTCATTATCAACATGCATTAGTAAGGCTCCATTTGACGGACCTATCGCATGTGTGAAAGTTGGTAGGGTAAATGAGGAATTCATTATTAATCCCACAACTGAAGAAGCTTTATTAAGTGATATAGATTTAACAGTAGCCGGAACTAAAGATGCTATTAATATGGTTGAGGCATCATCAAAAGAAGTTGATGAAGATGTAATGTTAGATGCATTAATGTTTGGTCATGATGCAATCAAGGAATTATGCGATTTTGAGCAAAGGATAATAGATGAAGTTGGTTTGGAAAAAATGGAGTATGAAACTCTTGAGATATCTTCTGAATTAACTAAAGAAATTAAAGAGCAAGTTTCAAGTAGATTTGATGAAGCAATGCGTATTAAGGATAAATTAGAAAAATATGCAGCAATAGAAGCTATAAAAGATGAAACAGTAAATAAGTATATAACAATGAATGAGGATTTAAAACCTGATGAATTAGATAAACTTTCAACTGCTGTGAAATTAATATTAGCAAATATAGAATATGAAATATTTAGACAAATAGTTGTTAAGGAACGTACTCGTGCTGATGGAAGAGAAATGACAGAAATAAGATCACTATCAGCAATGATTGATATTCTTCCAAGAACTCATGGTTCTGCTTTATTTACTAGAGGTCAAACTCAAGCTCTAGCAGTAACTACTTTAGGTGCTTTAGGTGAACATCAAATTTTAGATGGCTTAGGTATCGAAGATGCAAAGAGATTTATGTTACATTATAATTTCCCTGCTTTTTCAGTAGGAGAAACGGGAAGATATGGAAGTCCTGGAAGAAGAGAAATAGGACATGGTGCTTTAGGTGAGAAAGCCTTAGCGCAAGTAATTCCAAGTGAAGAGGAATTCCCTTATACAATAAGAGTTGTATCTGAAATATTAGAAAGTAATGGTTCATCTAGTCAAGCTACAATATGTGCAGGATGCATGAGTTTAATGGCAGCAGGTGTTCCAATTAAAGCTCCAGTTGCAGGTATTGCAATGGGCTTAATTACAGCTGGTGATGATTATACTATTTTAACTGATATTCAAGGTTTAGAAGATCACTTAGGTGATATGGATTTTAAAGTGGCAGGAACAAGAGAAGGAATATGTGCCCTTCAAATGGATATTAAGATTAAAGGTATTACTAAACAAATATTAAAAGAAGCATTAGACCAAGCTAAAACAGCACGCATGGAAATCCTTGATGTTATGGAAGAAACCATTCCAGAAGCACGTAAGGAAGTAAGTCAGTATGCTCCTAAGATGGTTACATTTATGATTAATCCTAATCGTATTAAAGAGGTTATCGGCAAGGGTGGAGAGATGATTACTAAGATCATTCTTGAAGCTAGTGGCGTAACAACAGTATCAGATATTAATGCTGTTAAGGTTGACTTAGAGGATGATGGACGAGTAATCATATATCATACAAATAAAGAAATAATAGAAAAAACAACACAGATGATAAAAGATATTGTAAGAGAAGTAGAAGAAGGTAAAATATACAACGGAAAAGTTGTTAAGGTTGAAGAGTTCGGATGCTTTGTTGAATTATGGCCAGGATGTGAAGGATTAGTTCATATTTCTCAACTTGCTAAAGATCGTGTTGAAAAAACTGAAGATGTTGTTAAAGCTGGCGATGAGATATTAGTTAAAGCTCTTGGTTATGATAAAAAAGGTAGATTGAATCTTTCTAGAAAAGAAGCTATGACATTCGAGAAAAAAGAAGAAAAATAAAAAGTTAAGAAATCTTAACTTTTTTTTATCTTTATGGTCTTACATCATTTACAAATATATATTATGAAAAAATGATCATTTTATTAAAATCAAAAAATCTACCCTAAATAAAAGCGTAGATTTTTTTGAGTTATCTCTTAATTTCCATGAATACTGGTAATATAAGTGGTTTCCTACCTGTTTCTTCTAAAACAAATGGATATACCTCAGAAATTATTTGTTGCTTCAAATCAGCATAATTAATCTTTTTATTTTTAAGATTTACTTTGATTATTTGATTCGCCATATATTCAATTCTACTTAGTAGTTCTCCATTTTCATTTACAAGTACGAATCCTCTTGTTGTTATATTAGTGTTACCAATTAATTCATTTTTGTTGATATCGATATTAGCTATAACAACTAAGATGCCATCATTTGACATGATATGACGATCTTTAATTACAGCGCTACCAACATCCCCAATTCTATTACCGTCAACATAAACATCTGATGCAGGTACAGTACCATTTCGTTTGATACCATCTTTAGTTAAAGCTAATACATCTCCATTATCTAGAACGAAGGTATTCTCTTTTGGAATATCACATTCTGTTGCTAAATCGGCATGTGCTTTTAACATTCTATACTCGCCATGATATGGCATAAAGTATTCTGGTCTTAGAAGTCTCATCATTAGCTTTAGTTCTTCTTTATTACCATGTCCAGATGTATGAATTTCACTTAATAGGGTATTAGTATATACTTTTACACCCTTTAAATAAAGTTTGTTAATAGTATTAGATATGCTTGATGCATTACCTGGAATAGCTGAAGATGAGAATACTACTACATCTCCATCCATCAATTTAATTTGTCTGTGTGATCCATTCGCTATTCTCGAAAGAGCTGCAAAAGGTTCTCCTTGTGATCCGGTACACAACAATGCTATCTCATTACTTTTCATTCTGTTCGCTTCTTCTGGTGTAACAAATATATCAGTATTCTCGATATAACCACCTTCGACAGCTATTTGAATAGATGTTTCCATACTTCGTCCAAATAGAGCTATCTTACGGTTATTTCTTTTACATGTTTCAACAATGTGTTTTAAACGATAAATATTAGATGCAAATGTTGCAATAATAATTCTTCCATCACATCTTTCAAAGATATCACCTAGAGCTTCATCAACTTTTGATTCACTCATAGAGACCCCTTCTACCATAGCATTAGTACTATCACTAAGTAATAATTTAACACCCTTTTTACCTAAATCAGCCATTTTATGAATGTTAGACATTGGTCCAATTGGTGTCCAATCGAATTTAAAGTCACCAGTCATAACAATGGTACCATTTGGTGTATCAATTGATATACCATGTGAATCAGGTATTGAGTGCGTTGTACTAAAAAACTCAATTGTAAAATACTTATATTTTATTTTTGATTTTTCAGTATAAACTTGTATATTCTTGTATTTAACACCACGATCTTCAATCTTCCTCTTAATAAGTTCAGTTGCTTGTTTAGGCGCATATATAACTGGAATATTGATAAGTTGCAGAAGAAAAGGAATACTTCCTATATGATCTTCATGCCCGTGTGTGATAAATAAAGCTTTTATTTTATCTTGGTTCTTTTTTAAGAATGAAAAATCAGGAATTACATAATCAATTCCCATTAATTCATCTTGTGGAAACATAACGCCGCTATCAATAATGATAATCTCATCGTTATGCATTATACAATACATATTCTTGCCCACTTCTCCTAAGCCGCCTAAGGCAAAGATCAATGTATTGCGATTGTCAAAAAATTTCATAATTCTCCTTTCTATAGTTAATATTTGAAAGATTAACTCATACAATTATACCTTTAAAACTAATATTTGTCTACTGTTTATTTTAGTTTGCCCACTTTCACTGATTAGTTGCATTAATATAAAATTCGATTTAATTATAATAAGAATGACTATAAATAGGTGTTTATGATATAATTATTAAAGTAATTTAATTAGTTAAAACAGAGAAGAGGGATAATGTGGAATCTTTGTCAAGAGAACAAGTGATGCATGTTGCTAATTTAGGTAGAATTAATATTAATGAGGATGAGATAGAAAAGTTTGGTTATGGATTAAAACAGATTTTAAATGAAATAGATAAAATAAGTAAAATTGATATTGAAACAGAAGATATCATGATTTCACCAACTGACAATGTTGGTATTTATAGGCAAGATGAAGAGAATGCTATGTTAAGTACCGAGGATGCCTTAAAGAATGCGCCTAAAACAAAAGGGAATTTTATAGAAGTGGTGAGGGTAATAAATGACTAAGTATTTAGATTTGTCGCTTATTGAAATCAATGATTATTTAAAAGCAAAGAAGATTAAGCCTATTGATTTAGTTAATGAAGCGTTTGATAGAATTGAAGAAAATAAAGATTTGAATTGTATTATAACTAAAAATCGTGAAGAAGCAGTAAAAAGGGCACTAGAACTTGAGAATAAGGAAGTAGATAATATTCTTTTTGGTATTCCAATAGTTATTAAAGATAATATAGTTACTAAAGATTTAAAAACAACTTGTGCATCAAAGATGCTTGATAACTTTATACCAGTTTATAATGCAACTGTAGTGGATAAATTAAATAATAAAAATATGATTATAATTGGTAAAACAAATATGGATGAATTTGCTATGGGTTCATCTAATCAAACAAGTTATTATGGTCCTGTTTTAAATCCTTGGGATAAAGATAAAGCGCCAGGTGGCTCAAGTGGTGGTTCTGCTTGTGCTGTTTCATCACGTATCGTGCCTTTTGCTTTAGGTTCGGACACTGGTGGTTCAATTAGACAACCAGCATCTTTTACAGGTATAGTTGGACTTAAGCCAACATATGGCCGTGTATCAAGAAGTGGTCTAGTGGCTTTTGCATCAAGCCTTGATCAAATTGGTCCTATGAGCCGAAATGTTTTAGAAAATGCTCTTTTATTAAATGCAATTGTTGGCTATGATGAAAAGGATATGACTAGTTCAAAAAGAGAAGCAGAAGACTTTACAAGACTTATAGGTGAAGATGTTAAAGGTATGAAAATAGCTATACCTAATTACTACATGAGTGATGCTCTAAACAAAGAAATTAAAGATTGTATTATTTCTATTATTGATAAGTTAAAAAACAAAGGGGTAATTTTTGAATACGTAGATATCGATTATATTGAACATTCAGTACCTCTTTATCAAATTATTGCACTAGCTGAGGCTTCATCTAATCTAGCTCGTTTTGATGGTGTTAGATATGGTTATAGAGCAGAAGAGTATACTAATTTAGATGAAATGTATAAGAATACTAGAGCTTTAGGTTTTGGTGATGAAGTAAAGCGTCGTATAATGATAGGGTCATATGTTTTAAGTGGGCCTAATGTTAAGACCTATTATAATAAAGCATTAAAAATTAGAAAAGCAATTAGTAATAGTTTTGATAATCTATTATCTAAATATGATTTGATAATTGGAGCTACTACTACGACAACTGCTTTTAATCTAGGTGAATATAAAGATGATGCTGTAAAAAGTTTTTATGATGACTTATTTACTATTCCTGTTAATATGGCAGGCCTTCCTGGTATGAGTTTACCAATTGGTTTTGACTCTTCTGGTATGCCAATTGGTATGCAAATAATAGGTTCTAAATTTGATGAGGCTAAAATTTATAAATTAGCAGCTTATATAGAAAATGAACTTAACCTTGATTTAAATCCTAAGGGGGTTAGATAAGATGGCTTATATTCCAACAATAGGTATTGAAGTACATGTTGAACTTAAAACTAAAACAAAAGCATTTTCACCTTCATTAAATACTTACGGTGAAAT
>DUVE01000088.1 GCA_012841205.1 Mollicutes bacterium | reverse complement strand
CCTACTGAAATCATTTCTTTTTTCATAAAATGTTTAGCCTCCAACAAATTATATTCAACAAAGCATAAAAAAAGAAGCATGTTATATACCATACCTCTTTTTAATCGGTTCTATAATATTTGGTGTGATGCGTAATCCTCACCTTTTATTTTTAATAAATAAAAAGAGACATTATTTATCAAACTTTGATACAACGTAATTGCAATAAAACATTGAAAGGATTGATAATATGTCTCAATTAAATAATACATTAAAATTGTTAAATTTAAAAGATAAAAACGTAATTTTTTACGACAATTATCTTAATGAAGGAAAAACAAAAGGTAAAAGGCCACTCATTTTTGAAGGATACCTCACTTATACGCCTGAATGTTGCCCATGTTGTACCTGTGTTTGACAAAAATATTGTCAACACGGTTACAAATTATCTAATCTTGATTCTTATTTATATCTATATAAGCAACGATATAAATGTACACACTGTAACCACCCCTTCTCTTGTACTACAAATGAAGTAGATAAGGCTTGTTATATATCAAACAACACTAAACATTCTATAGCTTTAGGTAGTGGTTTTTCTATAGCAATGCGAGATCTTTCTTCCTATATGTTTACTGCAAAAAAACACTCTTATAGAACACAGGAAGTATATTTACAATTCAATTAATAGTAACTTAGCTAATGCTAGAATTGAAGGTGTAAACAACCTTATTAAAGTGATAAAACGCATTGCTTTTGGTTATCGCAGTTTTCTACATTTTAAAGCACGTATCTTACTTATTTCAGGTCAAATTAAACCTTCATATAATTCTATATAAAAAGAGTGGAAATTTTCATTTTCACCCTTAACCAATTCTTTGTATTATAGTTTGAATTTTTATTCATCCACACTCTTTGACAAAGAACTATTATCTCTTAATACATAATACTCTTTATTTTAATTTATATATATATTCCTTATCCCTAATTCTAATAACAAGTTCGATTGCCGTTGCAGAAGAAAGGTTAGACGACACTTGATAATATAGATCTTTTCCATTATAGTCTCTAGGTGTTATATTATCTAGTTCACTAATGTAATACTTGTTTCCTATTTTATATCTTATGCTTCCATAATAATTAATCAATTGTATAAATGTTTTGGAATTATTTAAGGTGTTATTTGAATCTTTTACATAATCGTAGGATATCCTCATTATAGTTTTTTCTATCGTGCTGTAATCTAATGTAAGTATATTTTCATAATCATTACAGCTGTTATTATAACAATGAACAGCTTGATATGTGAATCGAGGTTTTGTTTCAATTTCACTAATAGTTAGGTTTGTATTATTTAATTTTGACTTTTCAAACTTTAGTTTCTCACCTAATTTAACAGTTTTAATAGTTTTAATGTCATTTATATGTTTACCATCTATTTTAATACGTTTATACTTTCCTTTAATTTCATTATTTTTAATTGTTAAACTTTCCCTATAGTTAAGAATTACCTTGTTAAAATTAATAGAATCATCAACTTCAAATACAAGAATATATTCTTTTGTTTCTCCTGATGCTATTTTTTGATCTGTATATCCTTCTCCTAAATCAATGAAAGACATATAACGATTAGTTTTTGGACTATAATTTTTTTCGTCAACTTTGATAATTATATCCTTTAAGTCAATATTATGAGGGAAAGTGTTTTTGTTTGTAAATGACATTGTAAGAACCACGTAAGTTATTCCTTTTGGAGCAATAGATTCTCCTTTTTGATTTATAGTAGTATAGTGTGCATCATGAAGTGTCACAACAAAATTACCAACTGAAAACGGACTGTTTTTATAATACACTTTATTATATACTTTAAAATTAAGTAATAATGTGACAACAATCAAAATTGAACTAGTAACAATTATCGATGTTAATACAAACATATTCTCCACAAAAAAATATTTTAATTCTCGTTTTCCCCTTCTGATACCTCGACTTATTTTCTCTCGATCAATACCTACTGTTAGTTCGAATTCCTCATTATCTCTAGCTTCAATTTCAAGTTCTTGCAGGTCTTCGCCAAAATTAAACTTCTTAATATTAAAGCCAAAAGCCCTAACAGCTATTAATATTATTAAACCATATTGAACATATGTCACAACACTAGTTACATCTCTTACAATCCTCAATCCTTGTGAACTAAGAGAAGAAATTTCTAAAGTGTCAAAAGTTCCATACATATATATAAAGTAACCAATTAAAATTACATAATATGCAATAATAATTATATAGAACAATCTTGGTTTTTTCTTTTGTTTCATCAATACATATATAACTGAAGAGATTGCTATAACTAGAATTGTTGAAATAATTAAAAAAATGCTGATGTATTGTGCTGAAAGAGAAAAAGAGGAACGATTAAAAGTTCCTGTTTCAATAAAATGATTAAAAAACTTTAAAATGTTATTTGAACTATACCCAACATATGCCATAAATAACATCATTAACAAATGTATTTTTCTAAAATTTTTAATAAGAAACGCATACGGCTTTCGTAGTATCACTTTAATCTCCCCTTTTAATTGTTGATATAAACATTATATAATTTATCTTGATTAAATCTAAACTCATTATATTTTATTAATGGTCTTACCCCCAATTCATCACGATACATGAACAAGGTGTCATCTTTTACAAAATATATATCAGAACTTTCGTATTGTATATCTTTAATAGATGAAACACTAAATAATAATGTTAAAATATCTAAATTTTGTTTATCAACTCGATATACATTTATTATATTGTTTTCTTTGATATATAAATAGTAATAACCATCTGTTGTTCCACCCACACCATCTACGTAAAGAGGATTGTATGATTTTAATTTTTCAGGAATGTTTTCTTGTACATTGAAAAGAAGAGTATTATCTATGGTTTCAAAAAATGTTTTTGATTCCCATTTTCCGTGATCATAATACTTAGTATTATTATTTTCATCTCCAGTTATTTCTACTCTTTTACTATAAATATCAATGGAATATTGCGTTTTTTCATTCTTATCAATAAGGTATATTTTGTTGTCTACAACCCCTTGAATAAAAGAGTCATATGAAATAGGTTTATCCATTTTTAAGGTGTCCATCTTACCTGTAAGTAAATTAGTAACAAAAAAACGTTCGAATTTATGATCCTTACCATAATCTGGGATAACATAATACTGATTTACCATTGATGTAAGTAGTGGTTTATATTGCTCTTGAGAAAATAAGAACATCCTGTCGCTCTCTTTCGTTATTTTAGAAAACCCTTTATATAACCATAAAGTAATAATTTGATCTTCAATAAAATTAGCAGGATACATTATAAAGTTTTCTACCTTTTTTTCTTCATTGTTTGCGTCGTTCCATGAAGGGTGATCATGTCCTTCTTTCTTTAAAGATGCGACAAAGTCGTCAATATTATTATTTTGCCCTTTTAATGAACCAAACAAATATTGTTTCTCATTATCTTTACAAATTACATCAACAGCATGAATTTCATCCTTAAAAATAGGATATATACACATCATATTATTATCATCATAAATTTTTAGATTTTTTATAAGTTCTCTTTTTCCAGTGAAATCTCCTACCATTTTAAAACTGATTACGGCGCCATCATTAGTGTTAATTTCAAAATAGTAATTACTTTTTTCAAAACGATTAGTTTCTCTGTTTTTAAAACCACTAGTAAAGTTTTCCTTAATTTGATATTCCACTTCATCAATAACTAGATTATATTTAGTCACACGAGATCCTCTAGTGTAACTGTATATTGTTTGCGATATTATATATAGCAATAATAATATAACAACGATACTAAACATTTTTTTCATAAGTCACCATCCTTAATTGGATAATATTAATACTACTTCTTTCTTGGTGGATATTTCTTTTTTTCTTCCATCATATAACTTGATATATTTTTTTCAATTTCAATTAAAGCCTTTTTTGATATATTAGATAAAATAACCATTTCATTAATAGTGTCAATATATATTCTCCCCCATAATAAACCATGTCTAATCTGTAAATCATTAAACATATCAGGTGTTATAGAATAGAAAAAATAGCCGAATAACACCCTCTTTTGAGCTATAACTAAACGTTTTTCAGTCAACGCAACAACACAAGTTGTAACTATATCAAAAGAATTGTTGTTTTTTTGTGCTGCAAAAGCATACACTATTTTTTCATCAAAACTTAAATGCTTTTCTATTACTTTACAATGAGCTTTAAGTCTCCAAGTAACAGTAAAAGGATATTTAGCTTTGAATTTTGAAACCATTCTATATAAAGATGATTTTTTCATTATTTTCACCTATTTCTATTCATTGTTGTTTGTAAAAAAACTTTTTAAATTTTCGTATGAGCCAGCGCCTTCTAAATAATCGATAATTTCACCATTTTCTACAATTAGAAATAATGGTGTAGCACCACTATATACGCCATCAGTAATTTCAGCTAATTCAACTAAAGCATTATTAGTTTGCTCATCGGTGTTTATATAATAAATTTCCTTATCCATATCCTTTGAAATGCGTTTAGACCATGGTTCACTTTCAACACAATAAGGACATGTAGGTCTTCCTATATATATAAAATTCTCTTCTTCCTCGTTAAATACTTCTTTAAATTCTTCGACTGTAATATCTGCAAATTCAACATCTGCATAATCATCCTTTGGTGCTAATTTTTCAGTGATAAGCATACTGCAAATCACCACAATAACAAAGATAGATATGGCAACAATAGTACCAAGATTTTTTTTATTTTTCATTTTATACCTCCAACAAAGTTCTATTTCTTTTATATACCAAGTATATCACAAAAACAATCAATTAGAAAGAGAATAATAAAAAAAGTGTAGCATATATTTGCTTCACTTTTTAAAGTTAACTTCTGATATGATTAATTACTCAATAACTTTTGTAATTGATCCAGAACCAACAGTTTTACCACCCTCACGGATAGAGAACTTAGTTCCTGTTTCAATAGCAATTGGAGCAATTAGTTCAACTGTCATAGTAACATTATCGCCAGGCATAACCATTTCTACACCTGCAGGTAATTCTACAACACCTGTAACGTCTGTAGTTCTAAAATAGAATTGTGGACGATAGTTTGTGAAGAATGGAGTATGTCTTCCACCTTCTTCTTTGCTTAGTACGTAAACTTGAGCTTCAAACTTTTTATGAGGTGTAACTGATCCTGGTTTACATAAGATTTGACCACGTTCTACGTCTTCTCTTGAAATACCACGAAGTAATACACCAGCGTTGTCTCCTGCTTCAGCATAATCTAATTGTTTACGGAACATTTCGATTCCTGTAACAACAGTTTTCTTAGTAGGTTTAAGTCCAACTATTTCTACTTCTTCATTAAGTTTTAATTGACCACGTTCTACACGACCAGTAACAACTGTACCACGTCCTGTAATTGTGAATACGTCTTCAATTGACATTAAGAATGGTTTGTCAACAGCTCTTTCTGGAGTTGGAATCCATTCGTCAACTGCTTTCATTAACTCATCGATTACTTTACCATATTCTTCATCACCTTCAAGAGATT
>DUVE01000087.1 GCA_012841205.1 Mollicutes bacterium | reverse complement strand
GCTAGTATAGAATTCATCTTCTTATTTTTAATAGGAGGTGATAAATTTATTGTAAGTTCTTTAGCATCTAAAATTGACAACTCTGTAAGAACAAAATTCGGTTCGCAAGCTTTGCAAAAAGCTAATCTTGAAGGTTTTGATAATTTGAATATAGTAAAAACAGATGAATTTGGTTATTATGAAGTTGAAACGGGAAAATTATATTATGCAACTACACTTGAAACTAAAACTGCGAGTGGAGCTGTTTCTATGAATACATACTTAATGGAAATAAAATAAATTAAGAAGAGAAGTGGAAGTGAATTATGAAAAATAAAAGAAAACGTCTAAAAAAAGGAATTACTATTTTCCTAATTATATGGCTTATGCTTTTTATAACAGATTATTATAGGGCTACACAAAATAAAGCGCCAATCTATGCAATAAAATATAGTTCTTATTGGGATGGTGGAACACAAGAATACTTAGGTTTAGGTTATAAAGTGATTAAGTATAATCGAATGGGAATCTATGATAAGGATTGTATACAAGAATTTCGTGAAAAATATGGGCATAATGTAAAGATGTCTGATTATGATGACTACGGATGTCTAAAGGGTGAAAGAAAAGAAACAGTGATTGGAACCTGGTTTTTGAAATTTGAGAGTGGGGATTTTATAAATAACAGCACTAATACATCAATTCCTGAATCTGATTTATCTCAGAACATAAATGAATACCTTGTTAAGGGGAAAACTAATAGTTTAGAATCAACAGGTAATATAGTTGGAGAAAATGCTGTAAAAGAGCTAGTGGAAGAGTTTATTAAAACCAAATTGGATGTTACTTTTAATCTAACTGATTATGTAATCGAAATAAATGGAGTTGATACGAAATATTATGATTTTGTATTGTATGTTGATGGTATTAGAACGAGTATAGGTTATACTGCCGTTCAAGATGAAGAAGGGGTGGTCAAATTATTTGACAATAGAAACAACTATGATATTAATAATGTCAAAAAAATTGTAAGTTCTTTAGCATCTAAAATTGACGACTCTGTAAGAACAAAATCTAGTTCACAAGCTTTGCAAAAAGCTAATCTTGAAGGTTTTGATAATTTGAATATAGTAAAAAAAGATGGCTTTGGTTATTACGAAGTTGAAACAGGGAAATTATATTATGCAACTACGCTTGAAACTAAAACTGCAAGTGGAGCTGTTTCTACGAATACATACTTAATGGAAATAGAATAGATTAAAAAGGTAAGTGTCAGAATAAAAGAAACTGTGATTGGAACCTGGTTTTTGAAATTTGAGAGAGGGAAATAGTAAATAATAGTAAAAACGGGACTAATGAGATGGAAATTTCATTAGTTCTTTTTTATTTCTAAATCGTAAAAAGCAAACCAATTAAATATAAAAACGATAATTTTAGAGGTTCAAAAACCTAAAATAAAAGAGAGCAAAATTTGTTCCTTTTTTTGTGTAAAATATGATAAAAAGGCTTTACAAAACATATAAAAAATAGTATCATAGTGGTAGACAGTGGCACATAGTGGTAGAAAGTGGGGGATTTTATGTTAATGGGTGAATATCATCATACTATTGATGATAAGGGACGTTTAATTATTCCCTCTAAGTTTAGATATGACTTGGGTGATAAATTTGTTATTACTAAAGGTTTAGATGGATGTCTATTCGTTTATCCTAAAAATGAATGGGAAAACATCATATCGAAATTAAAAATTCTACCATTTACTAAAAAAGATGCGAGAATCTTCATGCGTTTCTTCCTATCTGGTGCTACTGAATGCGAGTTCGACAAACAAGGTCGAATAAGTATTACCTCTCCACTAGCGGAATACGCCGAATTAACAAAAGAGTGTGTTATTATCGGCGTAAATGACCGCTTAGAAATATGGTCTAAAAATCGTTTCGAAACATTCTTTGATGATAATGAAGATAAATTATCAGATATAGCTGAAAATTTATTTAATCAGGAGATATAAAATGCATAAGAGTGTCTTACTTAATGAAACGATTGACAATTTAAATATTAGAGAAAATTTAATTTATGTAGATGCAACGCTTGGATATGCTGGACATAGCAGTGAAATAATAAAAAGAATAAATAAGGGGTTCTTATTCGCCTTTGATCAGGATAAACAAGCGATAGCATATAGTGAAAAAGTATTAAGTGGTATTTCTACATCTTATGAAATAATTCATTCCAATTTTGTTAATTTAAAAGAAGAATTAGAAAAACGAAATATTACTGGTATCGATGGAATCATGTTTGATTTAGGGGTATCAAGTCCTCAAATCGACAGTGATAAAAGAGGCTTTTCTTACCATCACGATGCTTTACTTGATATGCGAATGAACGAAGAAGATGACTTAACAGCTTATGATGTAGTAAATAATTATTCTCAAGAGAGATTAACTAATATTTTATTTCAATATGGTGAAGAGCAATATGCTAGAAGCATTGCTAAAAGTATTGTAGAAAACAGGGAAAATAAACCAATAGAAACAACTTTTGAATTAGTAGATATTATATCTTCATCAGTACCAGAAAAGTACAAAAGAAAAGGGCATCCAGCTAGAAAGACATTTCAAGCAATAAGAATTGAAGTTAACAAAGAATTAGATGTATTAATAAGTGCTTTAGAAGATGCAATAAAGATGTTAAATGTTGGAGGAAGAATATGTGTTATAACATTTCATTCTCTAGAAGATAGAATTTGTAAAAAAATATTTAAAAAGTTTAGTGAAGTTGATGAAATGGTAAAAGGGCTTCCAGATATACCAGAAGAATATAAACCGATTTTAAAAATAATAGGTCGTTATAAACCAACTGATGAAGAGCTTGTTAATAATAATAGAGCAAGATCAGCAACCCTTAGAGTCGCTGAAAAGATAAGAGAGGATGATTAATCATGGCAAAAAGAAAAGTGAAATTTTTAAAGGTAGAAAAATTGTTGATAAAGTTTTGTGTTTTTCTTTTAGTTATGATTCCAGCATCTAGTGTCTTTGGTAAAGCTATGTTATCTAAGAGTAATATTGAAGTTGAAAGACTAAAAAAAGAGATAACTACGCAAAAGAAAAAGAATCAAAGTTTAACGATGAAAGTAAGTGAATTACAATCATATGAAAACGTATTAGAAGTTGCTAAAAACCAAGGCTTAGCTTATAATAGTAATAACATTAAAGTTATTGACTAACATAAGGTGGTGTGAAAAGTGAAAAAAAGAAGAGTTATGAATAATAGAATATATATAAATAAAATTGTATTACTCATACCTCTTTTTTCATTTATAGTGATCATACTTCAAATGGCTAATTTATCTTTATCAACCAAAGTAGATGACATTGATTTAAAGCAATTTTCAAAAAATCGTAATACAAATAATGAAATATTATATGCTAATAGAGGAACTATATATTCATCCGATGGTAATATTTTAGCTCAAAATGTTGATTCGTACACTGTAATAGCTTATCTTTCACCTAAAAGGAGTGAAGGGTTGGATAAACCACGTCATGTTGTTGATAAACAGATGACAGCTAAAGCTTTATCGCCCCTAATTAATATGAGTGAAGAAGCTATACTCAAACTATTAAATAAAGAAAATCTTTATCAAGTTGAATTAAGACCTGGTGGTATGGGAATTACGGAATTAAAAAAGGAAGAAATAGAAAAATTAATGTTACCAGGAATTGATTTCATTCAAACTTTTAAAAGATATTATCCTAATAATGATTTTTTAGCGTATACCTTAGGTTATGTTAGAATGAGTGATGATTTAAAAATAACTGGTGAAATGGGTATAGAAAAGTATTTCAACGATTATTTAAGTGGTAAGGATGGTTATTTAAAATACCAAAAAGATTTAAAAGGGTATAAAATTCCCAATACTAAAGAGATAAGGGAAGAAGCAGTCGAAGGTCTTGATATATACCTTACAATAGATGAAAACATTCAATTGTTTACTGAAAGGGTAGTTAAAGAATCATACGAGGAATATAAACCGGAATGGATGATTATGACGGTTGCTGATGCAAAAACAGGTCGTATTTTAGGAACAACTTCATCACCTTCATTTGACCCTAATATTAAAAATATAGAAAGTTACTTGAACCCTCTTGTTTCTTATACTTATGAACCTGGTTCTACAATGAAAACATTCACTTATATGGCAGCTATGGAAAAAGGTACATATAAAGGAGATGAACTATTTAAATCAGGTAAATATCAAATAGGCGAGGATGTTATATCTGATTGGAACAATAAAGGCTGGGGAGATATTACTTATGATCAAGGATATACTTTATCATCCAATGTTGCAATAACTAATATAGTAAATAAGTTTATTAATCGAAGTGATCTTAAAAAGTATTTTGAGAAGTTAGGTTTTGGTAGGAAAACTGGTTTTACTCTTCCAAATGAAGCAGAAGGAAAGATAAATTTTAAATATGAAGTTGAAGTTGCAAATGCAGGATTTGGTCAAGGTATTACAACAACACCTATTCAGTTTATTCAAGCACTAACTTCTATTGCAAATGATGGTGTTATGTTAAAACCTTATATCATAGATAAAATAGTAGATCCAAACACTGGCGAAATAGCTTTTGAAGGAAAAAAAGAAGAAATTGGTAGGGTTGCTAGTAAAGATACAATTAGCAAGATTAAAGATTTAATGTATCAAGTAATTAATGGCGATCCAACATATGCAACTGGTTTATCATATAAAGTAGATGGTTGTGAAATGATAGGGAAAACTGGTACTGCTCAATTTGTTAATCCAAAAACCGGTAAATATGAAACTGGATCAACTAATTACTTAAGATCTTTTTCAGGTATGTTTCCTAAAGAGGATCCTCAAATAATTATATATGTTGTTTCAAAAAGACCATTATATGGTGCTGGAAACTCGGTTTCTAAACCAACAGTCAAATTAGCAAATGATATTATAAAATATTTAAATGTAAATGGTTCTACAACAAATAGTATCAGTGAAGATAATTTTGTAATTCCAAACCTGATAAATAATAAAGTAGATATTTTAAATGATATTAAGCATGAAAAAGTTGTAATAGGTGATGGAGACAAAATTATAAATCAATATCCAAAAGCAAACATTACACTAAATAGTCATGATAAACTATTTGTGATGACGAATGGAAAAAATATATTATTACCCAACATGACTAATTGGTCTAATAGAGATGTAAGTAGATATTGCAATTTAGTTAATTTAAAATGCAATATTGAAGGGTATGGTTTTGTAAGTAATCAAGATGTTAAAGAAGGTACAAACATAAAAGAAGTAGAGCAATTAAATCTTTTACTAAAAAGATCAAAT
>DUVE01000086.1 GCA_012841205.1 Mollicutes bacterium | reverse complement strand
TTTGGCAATGGTAATTGCTTAATTTTTGTTAATTTATTTATTTTCTGTTTTGTAATCGCCACAAATTAGATGAGTTTCTGTCTTGTAATCACCTTTTTGTTTGCCTTCTTCATCTAATTCTAATTTAATTAAAACATATGAAGATTTATCGCAACTTTCTTTAGTAAAAGATGAAATATCAACTTCCGCTTTTTCAAGTGCTTCAAGGGTAATTTGATGGTTATCGATGTTTAATACCATGTTTTTCAAATTTTCTTCATAGTACTTTGATGCTAAATCTGTTAATTCTTCTTCTAATTTTGCATAATTAGTACCACACCCTGCTAATAAAACTACAGCAAATGCAAGAGCAATAATTTTGATTTTTTTCATATCCTTTTCCTCCTCTTAGAAATTCTATATGGTGCCAGTGGTCGGACTTGAACCGACATGATGTTGCCATCACCAGATTTTGAGTCTGACGCGTCTACCAATTCCACCACACTGGCATTTGTATAAGAAGATTATTCTTCTTTATACCTTGATAAAAATAAATCTTTTTCCTCTAACTCTTCTTCATCATTAGAGATTTCTAATTTTGGCAAATTTTCTTTCGAAGATAATCCAAAATAGTCCAAAAATTCATCTGTTGTTTTATAAAGGATTGGTCTTCCTGGCATCTTTGATCGCCCAACTTCCTTTAAAAAACCTTTTGCAACTAGTTTTCGTATCATTTGAGAACTATTTACTCCTCTTATATTGTCTACTTCAATCCTAGTTATAGGCTCATTATACACTATAATAGCCAGTATTTCAAGAGCCGATTGAGATAAATTATTGTTTTGAGGGTTCTCAACTAATTTTTTGTAAAATTCTTTATGTTCTGGTTTTGTGGTAAGTTTAAAAGTATTGCCAAGATAGTTTATTCTTATTCCCCTACCATCATTAGTATACTCTTTTTTTAGTTCGAATATTATCTCCTTGGCTTGATTATCATCTATCTCTAATATATCCTTTATTTGCTCTACTGTAAGACCATCATCACCTACAGCAAATAAAAGACCCTCTAGCACTGCTTTTAAATTCATCTTATGCACTTCCCTTTAATTTTATATATATGTTGTCTAATTTTGAGTCTTGTTTGATTAGCACTTCTTGATCTTTAGTCATTTGTAAAATAGCAAGAAAGGTAACAACAACATAGGACCTGTTCCATTCATCAAATAATTCTTCAAATTTAACCTCTTCTTTAGTACTTAAAACATTTCTTATTTTAATTATACGTTCTCCTACTGAAAGTTCTTTTGATGCTATTTTAGTGTTAAGAGGTTTTTGATATTCCATACGTTCTAACATTTTATTATAAGCATCTAGCAAAATTGATATTGGTTGTGTAGAAGTGTATGTTGTCTTTTCCTTGTATTCATCAATATTAGATGGCACTTTAGTATATATCTCACTTCTTTCTTGCTCTAAGTCCTTAAAAGTACTAGTGATTTCTTTATAATGTTTATACTCTATTAAACGTCTTATAAGATTTTCTCTTGGATCCTCTTCATATTCATCTTCATTTTCATCAGAATATGTTGGTAATAAAGACCTTGATTTTATTTCTATAAGTTCAGCCGCCATAACCAAATATTCACTTGCTATCGATAAATTAAGTTCTTCCATAGCTCTTATATAACCAAGATATTGTTCAGTTATCTCACTAATCTTTATTTCCCATATATCGATATTAGATTCTTTTATTAAATGTAATAATAAATCTAATGGTCCTTCAAATTCATCTATTTTAACTTTATACTCCATGACATCACACCTTAATGTTATTTGATTTATCTTCTAAAATTATATTAGTAGGCAAATCACACAAGTTAGAACTGTTAAGTTTTTCAAGTTCCCCGCTCTTCTTTGTTTCCCTATTGTAAACAGCATCATATAAACATTCCGGAAGGTAACCCAACATTTTTTGATTAATAAGATTGCACCTATCATATCCATATGAAAAGTTAGATAATCCCTCATTCTTGTATAATATACCTCTTGTAACATCTGAAAAATACCAGGTATCACTTTCATTATCTTTTATCATAAGAAGTTGATGAAGAACTTCATTTCCATCATCACATATAACTGCCTTTGCCTCAATACTAACTTGTTCTAAAATTAATTTATATGCCTGTGACAGTGATGAACAAACACCTTTTTTATTAATAAAAACATCAAAAACTTCCATAAGTAGATTAACTGGACCTCTTCTTTTTCTTGATTCTAACAATTCAAAATCATAAGTTGTTTCATTTGTTAATTTCTTGTAAATCAGCAAAGCTTTTTCCCTATCATTTAGTTCTTGAGTACCATTTGGAAAAAGGTCTTCTATCATATTGTTAACTAATTTTACTAACTTATCATAATCCATAAGCACATTCCTGACATATAAATATTTTACTATTTCAATTATAACATAATTTGTTTTTTTAGGCATTAAATAAAAGACCTTATATTAAAGGTCTTCTATATTCCACAATCCTAATTGTCCGTTTATATGTCTATTGTTTTTGATTTTCTTCACTCCAGATAATTTCCACGCATAATTTCCTATGTGACCTGAGTAAAGTTTTTTATTCTCTTTTTTTAATTTATCATCTACCTTAGAATCGATAAATACACAATCTTCCAAATAAACTTGGGCAACTATTTTCGATTTTGGATAATCTATATTTAAATATTCAAAATCTTTCATAGCTGTTTTATCTACTCCCTTACCAGCATGAATATATATTGGACCACGATAATTAGTTTTCCAACTCCTAAATTCATATCTTTTATAACCATAGGCAATTAAAGATGCCCATGGTTGTTTTATTGTTATAACTTTCATACTTCCACCCATTAAATTATATCATATTAATGTTTTGGTTTAAATATTAACGATAAGACAAAAGCAATCACCATTGCTGCAATAATCCCGGTTGAAGCCAAATCAAACATTCCCATACTAAGGCCTAAAATGCCGTGATCATGAGCTTTTTCAAGTGCTCCATGTAAAAGTAAATGTCCAAAACTAGTAATCGGAACTAAAGCACCACCACCTGCCCATTCCACTATTTTATCGTATATTGAAAATGTATCTAGTGCAGCACCTATTACAACAAATAAAGCAGTAACATGGCCTGGAGTTAATTTAGTATTATCTAATATGGTCTGTCCAAGTACACAAACAAATCCAGCAAAAAGAAACGAATATACATAAATCATTCTATCACCTCTAAACTAACAGCATGAGCAATGGATGGAATACTTAATTTTTGATTAACACTTGTTTGTGACATTAAAGCACCGGTTGCAACTAACAAGACACGTGATAATTCACCTTTTTTCATTTTATTTAAAATGTATGAATAAGTGACTAAAGCACTAGAACATGGTCCACTAGCACCTGCCATAACAGGTTGATTTTTAATATCATATAGCATTACACCACAATCATTATAATTTTTTTCAATATCAATCCCATATTGGGTTTTCATATAATCAATTAATATATTTTTTCCATACAATCCTAAATCGCCTGTTAATATTAAATCATAGTAACCAGGTTCTCGTTTTAAGTCATTTAAATGTTTAAATATTGTCTCAGCGGCAGCTGGCGCCATGACTGCGCCCATATTAAAGGCGTCCTTTATGCC
Source organism: Mollicutes bacterium (assembly GCA_012841205.1). GTDB lineage: Bacteria > Bacillota_I > Bacilli_A > RF39 > UBA660 > UBA5348. The sequence goes on along the minus strand of DUVE01000086.1, from coordinate 1,420 downwards.
CGCATCACACGTTATTCCTATTGTTGCACTTTCCACTTTGATATCACTTTTATTATTAGATAACAAAATACTTGCTGCACCAGTAGATGTAAATGTAGTGTATTTTGGTTTTGGTGTGCCATATTCAGTAGGATTTCTAAATTGTTTTTCTGCTCCAGTATTATGCGAACTAACAGAGCATATACATCGGCTTATTTGATTATTAGACAAAAGGGAAGCACCTATAAGTATGCCTTCTGCCGAACTAGCACAAGCACTATATATCCCCAAGTAAGGTATTTTCAAAGTTGCTGATGCATAGTTAGAAGCTACTAATTGGTTAAGCAAGTCTCCTGATATAAATAGATCAATATCTGTTTTTAGTAATTTTGTTTTATTTAATAGTAAATCAACACTATCAACTAACATCTTTATTTCTGCTTGTTCCCAAGTATCAGACCCCATATATAAATCATCATAACTCTTATCAAAGTGTTTACTCAAAGGTCCTTTAGCTTCGTATGGTCCAGTAACAGTGCTAGCATCTTGTATATATACATTATTATATTTTATTGTCATATTTTACCCTCCAAACAATAGGTATCTAATAATACCAAACACATAGGCTGCAACAACACCATATAAGATTACACTTCCTGTAATTTTAAAAATATTAGAACCAACTCCAGTTATTAATCCTTCTTTTCTATATTCTAGAGCAGCACTTGTCATGGCATGGGCAAATCCTGTAATTGGCACTATAATACCTGCTCTAGCAAAACTTACAAAATTATCAAAGAACCCTATAGCCGTAAATAAACTTGCAAAAAAGATTAGAACTATTATCATGTATGTATTAGCTTCTTTTTGTGGTATATCAAGTACTTTTGTAAATAAGTCGATAAGTAATTGTCCCAAAACTCCTATGCTACCACCAATAATAAAGGCTTTCATAGCATTGTACATTTTACCGGGCTTAGGCATATGCTTTTGAACCAAATCATTATACCTTTTTTTATTCATTATAATCACCACTTATAGTATGAGAGATTTTTCTAAAAAAATGCAGATAAAATATTACGATTGACAATGATGGATTAATATATATAATTTATTTTTGCACTCTGTTCAATTGTTTTAATTATAAAAAAAGACACTATAAGCCGGAGTAAACTCCAAAACTTAGTGTCTTTAAAATATTTATAATATTTATTGAGTAGCTGCTCTGTAACATTTTAAACTACTACCTGATCCACTATTAGGATCTCTTACATTTACTTCTACACTTCTATTTTTAGCATACGTTGTATTTCTATTTGGTTTAAAGGTTATAATTGGTTTAACATTATCTATAACATTAATTGTTCTTGTTAACGGTAATGCCTCATTACCTTCACTATCTTCCACACTATAAGTTAGCGTGTAAGCTCCTGGCTTATCT
>DUVE01000085.1 GCA_012841205.1 Mollicutes bacterium | reverse complement strand
TTAACTCCTTTGGGTATCATATAATTAGAAAAGTTATTCAAATGAGATAAGGAGTCATGCTAACAAATTCATTTTTAAACTTATCATAACTTAGTGGGGTTACTATCATTCCTAGTGTATCAGCATTATAATATCCTATTATTCTTTGAATAGCCTGTAAATTATAATGATTATTATCTTTTATCGCACGAAGCTCAATTATTGGTGATACCATTCCTTTGGTAGGTCTTTTTAAACTACCATCGCTCTTATATAAAGCATTTAGGTAATGCCCCTTATTACTTATATCAATCATATATTTTAAGGGGGAAAACAAACTTGTGACTCGCACAATATAATTATCATCATAGGTAACATCATACTTGTATTTATTGTTGAATACTTCATAATCAAAAATTTTTTGTTCGTTATTTAATGCAAAAGAATATATATAAAAGAAACCTTCCCTTCCTGTGTTACCTGATTCCATGGATACAAAAACATCGTCTAAACCATCGGATGTAAAATCACCTAAAAAAAGTTTTGGATTATATCCTTTGTTTGTCTTTAAATTAACATCATATGTGGTATCGTTTGAGATAGTAATTTTAATGTTGCTAGCTACTATTCCTGACTCACTTATGGTTCCTACTAGAGATACTTTTTCAATTTTTCCATCGCCGTCTACATCTGCCCTTTTACTATCAAAAATTATCAGTTCATTTGATGATTCCCCTTGTCTGTAATTTAGCATTCCTTCCATTTGGTCACTTCCTAGATATCCTATTATATGACTTTAAATAGAGGTGGGTTCTTTGTTTGATTTTATTAATACCCAGGGTAAAAAGGTTATAATACCTCCTGTTATTGCTGCTATCATATCTAGCATTGTATCAGTATTACCTTTTTGAGCATTTTTTTCAAATAAGATATCAAATAGAAATTCAAATATTTCCCAAAGGGATGCAATCGCGATATTAGATATAACCATAATCAAAAAAGCTATTTTTTTATTTAACTTCTTCTTATAAAAACTTTCATATAAGTACATAGTAAAAAGGGATATTAAAACACCAGATGCAAAGTGAACGATTTTGTCATAATAAGCAATTTTATTGTATAAGTCCCCTATTGCACCAAGAACACCGGCTGCTAAAACAAATGAAAGAAAAATCAACTTTACTATTTCACCAATCTCTTTTTTAATAATTTTTTCTAATACATATATAGATAATGGTAGCAGAATCATTAGAATACTACTTATAGTCATAAAAGTATCTTCTTCATTAAAATAAAAAATAGAGCGTCTTAAACAAATTGTGATTGATATTATTATAATTAAAATATTTATTGTAATTAAAACTCTCCTCTTCATCTAATCACTCCTTAATAACTATATATATATTATATAAATATTTCAAAATAATTATTAAAACAAGGGGGTGAACCCCTTGTTTTCTAGCACCAACCTATTACAATTACTAAAAGGATGAATAAAACTAATACAAAAGAATATCCATAACCGCCTACGCCAGTAGTCATAATTATCCCTCCTTTATACTTGTGGTACACTATAATGTATTAAATAGTAGCAATTTTTGTTATAACACTAATCTTAAATTATTATAATAATTTATTTTTACATATAGATGTTTTAATTGTACAAAATACTAATGTATGCTTGCTTTTTGGAGGTGTTCGTCGTATGAGTAATAGAAAAAGAGGAATAATGAGCGAAAATCTTAAACAAGAAATTGCAAATGAATTAGGTGTTTACAACATCGTTAGTAATGAGGGTTGGGGTTCTGTTTCATCAAGAACTTGTGGTAACATGGTTACCAAAGCAATTGAAATAGCTAACAGAAAATTTCAGTAAGTAAGGGCAAGCATACAAAAAAACAGGGATTTTCCCTGTTTATTTTTGTATTATATATAAATATAAAGCTCCTAAAAATTCTTTTGGAAATAACAATGAAAGATTTGATAAAGTTTTATTATATTTAGAATTATTACAAGCATTAAGTTCATCGTAAATATATTTAATAATGTTCTTATTATTAAAAAGATATTTTAAATCCATATCTTTAATCTTTTGTTTTATTAGTTTTTTATCTATGTGTTCCATTTTCATCATTCTGTAACTGATTTTTTTGTTAAATATACGAATGTTATATATCAATGAATCATCTAGATCAAAAGTTTTTCCCAAAAATTCAATCGTTTTATTGAATTTTCTAATATCTATCTCGTTCTTATTTGTAATTTTAAAAACTTTCTCTAAGATGTTATCTTTCTTTTTAGTCTTTAATTTGTTTAGATTATTTTGATATTCTTCTTTATATTTTTTATAATTCGAATCTAAATCACCATGCTTAAAAGTAAATTTATCCCCATCTAACTTTTTGAAAGTTTTCATTGCATCATTATATCCAAGGCGCATACCTCTTCTTGCATAATATTTATGAAATGACAAAAGAAAACCTAATTTATTTCTTGGTGTTATATAAGTTACTTTAACGTTATCATATTTTAATCTTCTTCGAATCCCAAGACTTTTTAAATCAACAGCTATAATTTCGGTTGCTCCCATTGAGGCTGCTAGGTTGATAGGTAAATTATCGTAATAAGCACCATCTATATATTCTTCGTCATCTATGGTTTTTGTTTTAAAAGCAGGATAACAGGCAGCTGAAGCCATTAGATAGTCATTTAGTTTACCTTTAGGAATTTCATTTTTTGTTATTTTTATTGGTTTTTTAGTAGTAAGATTAACAGTTATTAGGCCATAATCTATTTTTGATTTTCTAAATCTCTCTTCATCTAGAGCTATATCTATAGTTTTACTTAAATTAGATGCATCTAGACCATGGTCTTTTGAAATTGCTTTAGCACATTTCTTATAGAGCGCAGTTTCTTTTTCTTTAATGTTTATTTCGCCCATACTATCAGTTGAAAAAACATTCTTAGCCTTTATGTTATACCAAAACCACAATCCCCTATAATATGTATTTTGAGTCATCAAGGCTCCATTTAAAGCCCCGACTGATGTCCCTGTAACAATATCATATTTAATATTTAATTTTCGTAGCGCCTTCCAAACACCAATTTGATACGCACCTCTAGCTCCTCCACCAGATAAAACTATTGCTCTTTTCATAGTACCACCCTTTATAATATTAACTGATTTTTTTAAATCGCTTAATTCCCCAGTTGTTCAATAAATAGTGTTCCACAAAATTTATTATCAATAACAAACTTATAATAAAAACTACAACCATATTAAAATTAATTACGTCACCTATATTCATATAAAGGCCAACAGACGCCATTATAATAGCCATTGGTAAAAATATTGAAATCATAGCACTTGCACTTCTTTTAACTATTACCACATCACTAACAGCATCCATTTTAGGAAATTTTAAATTAGTTAACAAACCAAATTGCGCGGATGCACAAGATGATAATAAAGCTATTAAACTTAATATCGCTACTTCAATTAAGGTCAAATTTAATGTGAAGTACATTATTAATAAAGAAATATATATAATTGGTATCATCAAACTTAAATTAAGCAATATTTTACCATTAAAAATTTGTCTAGGGTGAATAGGAAGTGTTTTTAAAATCCACATATTTCTTCCTTCAATTGAGATAGAAGAAGATGTCGTATTAGATAGAAAGGTTACAAAGATTATAGCAACCACTAGCATATTAAATATCTCTCCATTTGCACCTAAATCAAATACAGCTAAAATTTGACTTTTGTCATAAAAAATACTGGCTATTGAAGCAACTAATATCATAATTAAACCAACAGATGTATTAAATACATATATTGGAGAAGAAAAATATCGTTTTAATTCTTTAAAATAAAGATTTTTACTAATAGAAAAAGATTTTAAATTTTTCATACTATAATTAGATTTAGTTTTATCTTCTTGTAGCTTCATGATAATTTTTTTATAATTCATACTCAAGATATAAGTAAATGCTACAAATACACTTATATTTATAACAATAAATATAAGTAATGATCCTAAATCATACGAACTAATTATTTGAAAAACAAGATATATCGGATAAAAGAACCATTTTAATGTATTTTCTATATTAGAAGAATTAGTAACAATGAAATCTATGATTACATCAATTTTACCAATAACATAATATATCAACCCTACAAAAGCAAATGAAAGAATTAATTCTACCCAGTTTTTACCTCCTTTTTTAGATGTGAAATAGGCAATTATATAACCAATGATAGATGCTAAAACGGTAGGTATAATTGGTAATAAAATAAATACTATTAAAGATAAAAAGTAATATATATAAGGCACGTTAACTTTCATTGCATATACCACAAAGGCAGGTGCCATTAAGAAAAGTGAAGTCATTAGATTCCAAAGATAAATATATATCAAGCGGCTACCTAAAATAATTGTAGGCTTTATGGGCATCGAAAAAAGTAAATCATTATCATTTGAATTAAACATACTTCCTTTAGCGTTATATACAGTAAACATAAAAGTCATGAAAGAACTTACTATAAAGAAAGTAATAGGCATATATGATATTAATTGATACGCACTTAATGCATTAGCAAGATTAGACACCATTTCATAAGATGTAATAAATAAACTCGAAATTATATATAGCGCTATTACACCATATATTATTAACTTTTTTTTGCTTCCACTAAATACTTTCTTAACATTATATGTATTTAATAAACGTGTTTTTAAAAGTAAGTATAAGCTTTTCATTCTTGATCAAGCTCCAAGAAAATAGATTCTAAGTCTTTATCACCTTTGATATCTTTAACACTTCCGTATTTAATTAATTTTCCTTTTCCTATAATGCCTACTTTATCACATAGTTTTTCAACAACTTCTAGCACGTGTGAAGAAAAGAAAATTGATGTTCCTTCTTTACACATTTCTCTCATCACTTGTTTCAAAGCGAAAGATGATTTTGGATCCAATCCTACAAACGGTTCATCTAAGACTAATAGTTGTGGTTTATGAATTAAAGCTGAAATAATAACTAGTTTTTGTTTCATACCGTGTGAATATGTTGAAATCAAATCACCTAGGTTAGGTAGTATCTCAAACATTGTTGCATATTTATTAATTAATTCTTCTTTCTCTTTTGCTTCAACTTCATATATATCAGCTATAAAGTTCAAATAACTAATACCAGTAAGTGAACTGTAGATATCTGGGTTATCAGGGATGTATGCAATTTTTTTCTTGCATTCTATATCATTGGTTTTTATTGATAAACCATCTATTAAAATATCCCCTTCGTCAAAGTCATTTATCCCAACAATTGCTTTTATCGTGGTTGTTTTCCCAGCTCCATTATGTCCTATAAAGCCAAATATTTCGCCCTTCTTAATTTCTAAATTTAAATTATCTACTGCTTTCTTTTTATTATTTCCATATGTTTTTGAAAAATTGACTATTCTAAGCATGCTATTCACCTCTACTTAATTATAGCATAGAAAATAATCTTTATGAAAGGGGACATTATGCCAAGGAGCAGCTAAAATATATAAAAAAAGCAATTTCATTTGCTTTTTTATCTTCCTAATCCAATCTTTTCTTGCACCTCAAGACACTTGTCTTTCGCTAAAGGTATTACTTTTTCAATTCCTTTATTTAGAATTTCATCTATTAATGATGAATTTATTATTTCTTTATATTTTTCTTGTATTGGTTTTAATGTATTTATAACAGCATCTGCTACTGCTTTTTTAAACTCACCATAATTAGAATTTACAAACTTTCGTTCTACTTCATCTAATTTAATATCTTTTAAAGAAGCATAAATCATCATTAAGTTTGATATTCCAGGTTTGTTTTCTTCATCAAAAATTATTTTATTATCACTATCTGTTACAGCACTCATTATTTTTTTACGAATAACATTCTCTTCATCTAGCAGTAATATACATCCACGTGAATCGCTATCTGATTTACTCATCTTCATTTTAGGATTTTGCAAGTCTTTAATACGCGCTCCTGCTTCTGGAATAATAGGTCTAGGCATTTTAAAGGTAGAACCATATTTGTTGTTGAAACGCTCAACAATATTTCTTGTGAGTTCCACATGTTGTTTTTGATCTTCTCCAACAGGAACAACATCGGCATCATATAAAATGATATCACTTGCCATTAGAACAGGGTATGTATAAAGTCCACAAGATAAGTTCTTAGAACCTTCTTTTCTATTTTTATCTTTAAATTGAGTCATTCTATTTAATTCACCTAAATAAGTATTGCACTCTAAAATCCATGACAACTGAGCATGATATGGATTTTCTGATTGAATATATATTGTAGCATTATCAGGTTCAAGACCGCATGCCAAATAGATAGCAACCATATCTCTTATGTTATTGCGTAGTTCTTTCTTTTCTTGTGGTGTCGTAATAGCGTGCATATCAGCAACAAAAATATAAGATTCATAACTTTTATGAAGTTCTACAAATTGCTTTATAGCACCTATATAGCTACCTAATGTGAGACCACCTGTTGGTTTAATTCCTGATACTAATCGTTCCATATTAACTCTCCTACTTAATTAATTCTATTTCAATTATACATCATTTTTTAATAATTGTAATTTTAAACAAAAACAACATAACTACTTATTTAATATTATACACTTCCGATTCCAACACTTGGTTTATCCTTTATTTGGTTTAGAAAAGGAAATAAGTTTTTGAAAGACTAAAGACCGCACCCACAACAAGTACTGGGAAGGAAACTGACTTGACTACTTGCACCGCCCAAAGCGTTGCTAAAAGCAAACGCACCAGTATTGGAACCATAAGCTACTAAACCCTTCCACATATTTTTACCTCTAACTACAATGTAAGGTTTTCCATCTATAGTAGTTACCTTTATTGTTTCATAATTATCGTTAGAAAGTCCTAATATGTATGTAATATTAGTTTCATTTATACTTGTTATATCTAAATCGTCATTTATCAATTTTATATAATCCATATCTTTCAACAGCATCCTAGC